>CALLZJ010000195.1 GCA_937858435.1 uncultured bacterium | reverse complement strand
TAGCGCTCGGCCAGGGGGTTCGTCCACGTGCTGGGATCGGACATGGGCGGCTCCAGCGAACAATCGGCGTGATCGTCAGCCCTGACAGGGCCGGTATATCAGGCGTTCCCTTGGGCCGAATCGGGGGCCTGGGATGCGAATTGGTCCCCAGCGACAGTCAGGGACGGTCGATCTTCTTGGCATCCGAAGCGCGGCGGACGGCCCGCGCCGCCTTGTTGGCTCCCGGAGGTTCAACACACGATGAGAAACCTGCCCTTCATCCTGGGTGGTCTATTGGCTTTCGGGCTGTCGCTCACGGCGTCGACGCCGGCGGCGGCTCAGGAAGTCAACCGCTACTACCACTATCCGTTCTATTACTTCCCACACAGCTACTACCCCAACTACGTGAACTGGCCGGACCCGCGGCTCCGCTTCCAGCGGCCGCCGGCCTACATGGCCTACCCGCCCTATCGGGACCCGAACTGGCGGTACGACCTGTACGAGACCAAGCGCTACCATCGCGGCTTCCACTTCTTCCTGGACCAGTTCTAGGAACGCGGCCGGCGGGCCTGCCGCCACCCAGGGAAGACCCCGATTCGCACAACCCCGATCAACGAGGCCACACGCCTCGAAGGTCGGGGTTGGTGTTTTTTAGAGGCCCTTGGCGGCAGCGGTGCAGCGCCCCATGCTACTCTGCATGGAACAAGTGCACCCTTCTCTCATTGCGACTGGAGCTTCCGGGGCCGAATCCGTGGCTTTTCGGCCCAAGAAGATCGTCTCGGGTGCCCAGACCGGTGCGGATCGGGCTGCCTTGGACGTGGCTCGCCAGCTTGGCCTGCCGCATGGGGGCTGGGTGCCGCTGGGTCGCTGGGCCGAGGATGGCCCCGTGGAGGCATGTTACGATCTGACCGAAACGCCTAGCGGGCAGCCCGAGCAGCGGACCCACTGGAACGTGCGGGACAGCGATGCGACCGTCGTCCTGTCCCGAGGCCGGCTCACGGGCGGATCGGCACTGACGGCCCGCATCGCCCAGCGGCTGGGTAAGCCGGTGCTGACCCTGAACCTCCGCCGCATGTCACGGGCGGAAGCCAGGGAGCGGCTGGCCGACTTCCTGGCTGAGCATCAGCCCGCCGTGCTCAACGTGGCCGGGCCGCGTGCCTCCAATGATCCTCGCATCTACGCCGTGGTCGCGGAACTCTTGCTCGCCGTTCTGGGGCCGACACAGGCGGCCCCTGCTAATCCAGCACCTTGATCGCGATGTTACGGAACTCGACCTGGCTGGGCGGGCCGGTGAACTTGCCCGTTCCCTTGTAGCCCCCGCCATGGTGCTGGAGGGCGAGGGGGCCCTCATCCGGAATGCCCGGAAGCTGCGCGTTCTCAATGACCTGGACCCCGTTCAGCACGACGCCCAGCCGATCGCCCCGCAGCGTGATGACGAAGGTATTCCATTCCCCCAGAGGCTTGTCTGCCTTCTTCTTGGGGGTCACGGCTGCCCGGACCTCGGGCGGCTGGCGGGAGTCGGTCCGGTAGCCGTAGACCTCGCCCGAGCCGATGGGCCAAGTCCAGATGTTCACCTGGGCCTTGGGGAACCCCCGCAAGTAGACCCCCGAATCGCAGTCCATCACCTTGATGCGAATCTCTTTGCCCTGCTCGTCGAGGCGGTGGGTGCCATCGGGCAGGATATCGGGGACGTGGTTCTCGAAGGGAGCTTCCCACATCCGCCAGTCGAGTTTGAGGACGAAATTGCGGTAGCTGGCCTCCGTCCACAGGGTCTGGTCGCCGCGGCCCGCCTGCCGGACATCGCCGTGGATGACGCCATCGCGCACGGACCAGGGGCCCCCGGGCCCGCCGGGAATCCGCCAGCCGGTGAAGTCCCTGCCGTTGAACAGGGAGACGAAGCCATCGTCGTCCATGGCCGAGGCGGTGGCGCGCGTGCTGGCGCTGGCGAGCAGACTGGCGGCTAGCAGGGCACCCAAGAGCGAGAGCGTGCAACGCATCGTGGCGGTTCCTTTCGCGGCAGTGGGAGAGTCGACCTGGGGGCGGGAGAGTGAGGCAGCGGCTACCGGACGAGGTAGCCGCCGTCGATGGCCAGGGTGGTACCGGTGATATACGATCCGGCATCGCTAACGAGCATGAGCACGGGACCGACCAGTTCCTCAGGCTGGCCCCAGCGCCCCAGCGCGGTGTGATCGCTGAAAGCCTTCTTCTCCATGTCGCTGAGCAAGCTCATGGGCAGATCGGTGAGGATGGGCCCCGGAGCGATGCAGTTGACCGTGACGTTGAAGGGTCCCAGGTCGATGGCCATGGGGCGTGCCAGCCCCACCAGGGCGGCCTTGGTCGCCGAATAGCAGTCGCGGGCTTCCTTGGAGACAAAGGCGAACGTGGAGGCCACGTGGACGATGCGGCCCCAGCGCCGTTCCTTCATGCCGGGGGCCACCGCCCGGCTCAGCACCATCGCCGAGTGCAGGTTCACCTCCATGAGGGCGTCCCAGTCGGTGTCCTGGATGCAGTCGATCGCCTGCGGCTTGTTGTAGCCAGCGTTGTTAATGAGGATGTCGATCCGGCCGAAGGCGGCGAGGGCCTCGGCAGCAAGACGATGGGACTCGCTCCGCCGGGATAGGTCGGCGACGATGGCCCGCCCCCGCCGCTCGGTGCCGACGAGTGTCTGGGCCAAGGCGGCCTGAAGCTCGTCCTCTTTGCGGCTGCAGATGACGATGTCGGCACCGGCTCGCGCCAGGCCGCGGGCCAGGGCCAGGCCGATGCCCTTGCTGCCGCCCGTGATCAGGGCGACCTTGCCCTTCAGGTCGAAGAGTTGCGCTGCGGTCATGATGAAGTCTCCGGGTGCGTGCCGTGTCATCCTACACCATGGGGCCCGGGTCTGCGAGATGGGATGGAATCCCTACAACACTAGGGTTATCAGCCTGGACCTAGCCTACCGAGATCGACCATGGCCGAGCCGTTGGCGCTGACCATCCACATCGACGGCGGCTCACGCGGCAACCCAGGGCCGGCGGCCTTCGGCTATGTGATTACCGCGCCGGGCAAGCCTCGCCTGCTCGGCAACGGGACGCTGGGGCGGGCCACCAACAACGTCGCCGAGTATACCGGGCTGGTCAGTGCCTTGACCAAGGCCGCCGAGCTGGGCGCCACGGATGTTCGCATCCGCAGCGACAGCGAATTGCTCGTCCGGCAGATGCGGGGCGAGTATCGGGTCAAGAACGAAGGGCTCGCACCGCTTTACGAGCAAGCCCGGGACTTAGTTGGCCGCATCGGGTCGGTCACGTTCGAACATGTGCCCCGAGAGAACAACACCGAGGCGGATCGGCTCTGCAACGAGGCTCTCGACGGCCAGGTGATCGGCATGCCGAACTG
Organism: uncultured bacterium; assembly: GCA_937858435.1. Taxonomy (GTDB): domain Bacteria; phylum Planctomycetota; class Planctomycetia; order Gemmatales; family HRBIN36; genus CALLZJ01. The sequence goes on along the minus strand of CALLZJ010000195.1, from coordinate 8,931 downwards.
GGACGTGGCGACCGCGAACGCCGCGTTGGCCACGACAGACATTCAAGAAGGCCCGCCACCCCGCTTCATGCCCGAGAATAAGCGCCCAGAGCAGTCCACCGTCAAGCTGCCCCGGGCTGTCGGGCCGGTGCTCGAAGGAAAGGTCGTGGTCCAGGGCACGCTCAAGCATGCAGCCTCATCCGGCTTTCACGTGCTGGTGCTAGGCCACACCTTTGCGGTGGAGTTCGGCGATCTCCGCCGCTTCGCAGACACGCAGCCGGACCCCGAGGCCGCCGCGGCCCGGGGCAGCCTGGTACGCATCGAGGGCAAGTTCAAGACCATTGGCAGCGTCGAGCGACCCGAGGGCGTCCGCCTGATCGTCGACACCTACCTACCGCTCAAGCGCCGTTGACCCGTTCGAGGATCCCCTCCCGATGAAAGAAGCACGCCTTAAGGCCGGCCCTCTCCGGTACGTCGAACAGGGGAACGGGCCCGTCCTGCTCCTGGTCCATGGCTTTCCCCTCGACCATACGTTGTGGTCGGAGCAGATGGAGAGTTTCGCGGCCCACCACCGCGTGATCGCTCCCGACCTACGAGGGTTCGGCCAGAGCCCGCTGCCCGAGCCCGTTCCGGAGCGTTTCGACATGGCGGCCTACGCGGCCGATCTGGCCGAGTTGCTGCACCAACTCGGGGTCGCGGAGCCAATCAGCCTGGCGGGGCTGTCCATGGGCGGCTACGTGGCCTTTGCCTTCTGGAAGCTCTATCCGCAGCGGGTCGGGCGCCTGCTCCTGATCCACACCCGGGCCGGAAGCGATCCGCCGGCCACGGTCGCCAGCCGGCAGCAGCAGGCCCAGATTGCCCTAGATCAAGGGGTCGAGCCGATCGTTGAGGGCATGCTCCCCAAGCTTTGCCATCCCGACACGGCCACCCACCGACCGGACCTGGAAAACACGCTGCGAACCATGATGAGGCGATCAACGGCGGCAGGCATCGCGGCCGCGCTTCGGGGCATGGCGGCCCGGCCGGACATGACCGCGGAGTTGGCGCGCATCCAGGTGCCGACCCTGGTTGTGGCCGGCGACGGCGATGCGCTCATCAAGGAGGAGCAGACCCGAGCCATGGCTGAGGCTATTCCCGGCAGTCGCTACATCGTCATTGGACACGCCGGCCACTTGGCACCGCTGGAACAGCCTGCCGCCTTCACGGCGGCCGTGGCGGACTTCCTGGCGCGCGCCTAGTGTCCCTTCTCGCTGATTCGCGTCGCTGGCTCCGACTCTCAACGCCTAGGTGCGAGTTCCCATGAGCACGCCTTCTGTGGCCCCCGCCCGCCGCCTGTCCGTGGTCGACTGGCTCATCGTGTCGCTGGCGGCCCTGGGCTTCGCTTTCGACATCTACGAACTGCTCATGCTCCAGTTCGTGCTCCGGCCGGCCGTCGTGGAGTTGGTCGGCGTGGACCTCGGCCACCCCGACTTCAACTACTGGCGGCAGATGCTCTTCTTCCTGCCGATGCTCATGGGCGGATTCTTCGGACTGGTGGGCGGCTACCTCACCGACTATCTCGGCCGGCGCCGCATGCTCACATTCAGCATCCTGCTCTATGCCTTCTCCGCGTTCTTTGCCGGCTTCAGCACGAACATCTATCAACTGCTCGTCTGGCGGAGCTTGACGCTCGTCGGCGTGTGCATCGAGTTCGTGGCGGCCGTTGCCTGGCTGGCTGAACTCTTCCCCAATCCCCGGCAGCGCGAGCAGGTTTTGGGTTACACGCAGGCCTTTTCGTCGGTCGGCGGTCTGCTCGCGGCTGCGGTGTTCGGCATCCTGGTCAGTGTGGCAGCCACCTTGCCGGCCGTCCAGATTCCCGTCATCCTGCAGGGTCTGGTCGGCACGATCAGCGAAGCGGGCTCCCATGCTCCCTGGCGTTACATGCTCATGTCGGGGGTCGTCCCGGCATTGCCGCTCATTCTCATCCGGCCTTTCCTGCCCGAATCGCCGACCTGGCTCAAGAAAAAGCAAGAAGGCACCCTCCGCCGACCGAGCGTGCTCCAACTCTTCAGCCCGGAACTCCGGCGAACGACGATCGTCACCACGCTCATGGTGGCCTGCGGCTACGGCGTCGCCCTGGGCTGCATCCAGCAAGTGCCCCAGATGCTCAGCGCAACCGACCCCGAGACCAAGCAGCGAATCTATGGCATGCCTGAGGTCGGCCAGTCGGTTCAGGATGCCCAGGCTGAGCTTGCGGCGCGGATCGCCGAGGTGGAGAAGTCAGATCGGCCGGCAGCAGACAAGGAGCGGGAACTGAATCGGCTGCGGACGCAACTACGCGCCACGCCTCAGCTCGTGCCCCAGGGGCTGAGCAGCACGGCCGGCAAGATCCAGGAAGCGGGCGGTCTGGCTGGTCGCTTCATGCTGGCCTACCTGGCCGTGATCGTGACCACCCGACGGCGATTGCACTGGTGCTTCGTCATGCCGGGGCTGATCGTCGCCCCCTTGGCCTTTGCCTATGGCGCGACCACGAGCCTGAATCTGCTCTACATCGGCATCTTCCTCGTCGGCTTCTTCACGGTGGCCCAGTTCAGCTTCTGGGGCAACTACCTGCCGCTCGTCTACCCGCTGCACTTGCGTGGCACGGGCGAGAGCTTCGCTGCCAACGTGGGCGGCCGCATCCTGGGGACCAGTGCCGTCATGGGGACAACGTTCATCGAGGGGCTGATGCCGCTGGACTTGCCGCCGACCACGCGGCTGGCCTACGCCGCAGCCATCGTGGCGGGGACGCTCTACATTCTCAATTTCATGCTGTCATTCTTCTTGCCCGAGCCGGGCGACGGCATGACGGCTCACGATTGACTCGAGGGGGCCGAGCGTCAGGATGGGCTAGGAGTCGACGTCGCAGGAGTGGCTTCGAGTAGTTCGATCTGGGTCCGCTCGTCGACGCCGATGCTGCTGAGCTCGCGGTTATCCTTGATGAAGTGGACCGTCGCCAGCATCACCACATCGTCTGGGTTGCGCTGCGTGGCCAACCCGGTGACTAGGACCTGCACCTCCCGCACGATACCTTCCACCACGGCGGGCCACTGGCGCTTGCCGACCCGCACCTGTTGGGTGATGCGGACCCGCTGGCCGGGCTTCAAGTCCTGATGGTCGACCATCGGCATGCTCAGTCCCTCCGTCCTTCTTGGGGCTGTTCTAGGACCCGGACGGGCTACAGTCCCGTCGCGGCAGACCAAGTGGCCAGGCGGTCGGAAACTCGGTTCTGACCAGGAGCAGCACCAGGGCGCCGCTCGACCCGCACAACCGCCATCCTCGTCAAGGTTTCAGGGATTCTCGACCCGGGAGTCCGTTTGCCCAGGCGATGCCACCGTTATACCCGGCCCGGATTGCCGAAGGGACCGAGCTTCGCTGAGTTGATTTCATTGACAGCCTTGGGGCAGGCTTTACACTTGAATTGAGTGGCGGACCGGGATGGCGTCCGCCCCGTGCGGGGTTTGTCCGCCCCGGAGCCGTTCCCCCTGCGCCGTCTCCTTCGGAGGCCTCTGGCTATGGCCGCTGCCAATCGTCCCCGCGCTCGCGCTACCCGGTCGGAGCCGTCGTCGTCAAACACGGCTTTGATCGTCGTGCTGGTCTTGTCCATGCTGGCCAACGTTGGCCTGGGAGTCATGTGGTACCTCTCGCAAGAGAAGATCACGAATGCCGAAGGCAAGGCCCGGCAGGATCAGGCGGTGGCGGCCAAGGCCAAGGAAGATCGTGACATCCTCGACAACTACTACCTCGTCATGCTCCGGCAGTGGATCGGCGACGAGAAGGTCAGCGACACCGAAGTGGAAGCCATGAAGGCGACCCATCCCAAGGCCCAGAACATCACGCCGTCCTGGTATGCCTCGCTGATGCGGACCATCGTCGGCGACAACAGCGCCACGGAGAAGGAAGCTCAGGCCGGCTTCATCGGGCCGTTCGACCTGACCACCTTCAAGCCGCCAAGCACGCTCGTCGCCCGGATCAAGGGGCTGGACGGCCAGCTTGACGCCCTGCGCAAGCAACTCGCCGACCGCGACGACCAGCTCGCCAAGCTCAAGCGCGACTTCGACGACTGGAAGAAGGAATACAACCCGCAGATCATCGAAACCAAGGTGCGGGACGAACAGCGGCGGTCCGACGCCAAGCTTCAGGAAGTCACCAAGCTCAAGGACGACATCATCAAGAACCTGGAGAACAAGGTCGCCCTGGTGGCCAAGGACGTGGAGAAGATGCTGGCTGACCAGAAGACGGCGGCCGACGGCGAACTCCGCAAGGTCAAGTCGGACTACGAGGAACAACTGGCGAGCAAGGAGACCGAACTCAAGGACCTGATCCAGAAGATCAAGTCGGCCGAGCGGGTCTCGCTCGACCAGCCGCGCGGCAAGATCGTGAAGGTCGATGGCGCCGGCGAGCAGGTGTACATCAACCTCGGCAGCCAACAGCGGCTGGCGCCCCAAACGACGTTCGCCGTCCATGGCCCGGGCAGCCCCACGCCGAAGGCCCGTCTCGAAGTGATCAGCATCGTCGGCCCGAACCTGGCCCTGTGCCGGGTGAAGCAACTCGCGCGGCCCGAAGCTTCGCGTGAAGGCGTCGACTCCACGAGCGAGTCCTTCTGGGTGAGCGATCCTCGTGAGTTCTGGCGGACCCGCACGCAGATCCTTGAAGGCGACCTGGTTTACAACCCGGCCTGGGAGCCGTACCGCCAGGTGCGCGTGGGTCTGGCCGGCATCTTCGACCTCGACAACGACGGCCAGGACGATCTGCGGACCTTCATGCAAGTGCTGCAGAACCTGGGCGTGGAAGTCGACATGTATCTCGACCCCGCTGACGACTTCAAGGCCAAGGGTCGGCTCTCTTATCAGACGGAGTTCTTGATTGTGGCCGGCGCGCCGGTCGGCGATCGGCCGGGCCAGGCGACGGACCCCCGGGCCATGGGCGTGGGCAAGCTCGGCGAGTCGATCGCCAACCAGGTCCGCGAGGCCCAGGCCAAGGGCGTGGAAGTCATCTCCTTGCCGCGGTTCCTGGACCGCATGGGCTACTCGGTGTCGCGGATGCCCCGGGCCACGCCTGCTCGGTAGCCAACGGGTTTAGGCACCGAAACAAACTCAACCCCTCGTCCCAGTCCGCTGGGCCGAGGGGTTTCTTTTGCGCGCTGGCCAGGTGGCTCAATGGAATTACTTCTGGCCGGTGGCAGTCAGACGGAAGTGTGGCCGTTCGGCCAGGAAAGCCGCGACCCGGTCTGGCCGCTGGATCGCCTGAGCGAAGAAATGGACGGCCTGGGCCAAGCGTTCGTCGGGCTCCGCGCAACTGAACCGCAGGAAGCCGTTGCCGGCCGCTCCGAAGCACTCGCCGCCCAGGCAGGCGACGCCGAGCTTGTCGTCCGCTGCCTCAAGCAGGAACATGGCCAGGCCGTGCGACTGGATGCCCAGCCGGTCGCAGATTGCCTTCACGTTCGGGAAAACGTAGAAGGTGCCGGCAGGCTCCGCCACCTTGACCCCGTCCACCTTTTGCAGTTCCGCGACCAGGATCTCCACCTTGCGCCGGAAGAGCTTCATGGTGGCGTCGCGCTCGGCGTCGTCCTTTTCCAGGGCTGCTTCGCCGGCCAACTGGATGATGGGCGGCACGCAGGAGAGCGACGTGTTGATCAGCTTGCCAATCAGGTCGGCCAGGGGCGGGGCCGTCACGCCAAAGCCGAGTCGATAGCCCGACATGCTATAGGACTTGCTGAAGGTGTAGACGCCGACCGTCTGCTCGATCATGCCAGGGCATTCGAGCAGCGAATGGTGGCGTTCGCGCCAGGCCATGTGGCAGTAAGGCTCGTCGCTCATGACGTAGACGTCCTTACCGCGGATGAGGTCGGCGATGGCGTGCAGGTCGGCGAGGGTAGCGACGCCGCCCGTCGGGTTGTGAGGTGAATTGAGGAAGATGGCCCGGGGGCGGGGGGCTTCACGGAGGAAGCGTTCGACGTGGGCCGGCTCTGGGCGGAAATCATGCTCCTGCCGCAGGGGCACGAACCAGACCTGTGCCCCGCGGCGTTCGATATTGGGGCCGTACGTGGGGAAATGGGGGCTGAAGACGAGCACGGAGTCGCCCGGGTTGAGCACCGCCTCGCAGAAGAACTGCTCGAGGACCTTGGCGCCCGGGGTGACGACGACGTGCTCGGGGCCGACTGGGACGCCGAACTCCCGCCCCATGAAGCGGGCCACGCTGGCGCGGAAGCTGGGCAGGCCATGGGAGGGGCAGTAGTGGCTTTGGTCCGTGCCGACCGCTGCGACCGCGGCCGCCTTGGCATGGGCCGTGCTCGGAAAAGGGCTATCGCCGATCTGCAGCTCGATGACATCCTTGCCAGCGGCCTTGAGCCGCTTGGCGACGGCAAGCACGTCAAAGGCGGTTTCGACAGTTAGACCCTGGGCGAATCGGCTCGGAGCGAAAGTCACGACGCGGCATTCCTTTCGGAACGTGGGGTAAGTGGGCGCGCGGCCCGGTTACGAAGATTTCTCAGCGATGACCCGGGCCAGCGGCTGAAGGACCGTGGGCACGACGAGCTGGTCGGTCATGTCCTGCAGGATTTCCCGCTGCTTCCGGTAAGCCTCGAGGAACTCGTCGGCCGGTTCGCCGTGCCAGTAACGCCGAACCGTGAAGAAGACGCTGATCGGGTCGTCCTGGAATTGTCCGGTCCGCACCTGGAATGGATTGGTCCGCGTCTCAATGGCCAGCCGGCAATGGAGATCGGCTTCCAGGTCGAGGGCCAGGAGGATGATTGGCTCGTACTTCATGATCTTGGCGCCGGGCACGCTGAAGAAGGGGGCCAGGGGGCTCTTCAGGCCGAACGCCTCGGCCACCACGTCGTCGTGGTTGCCGGCGAAGATCAAGTCGAAGACGAAGACCACGTCGAGGGCTTCGGCGTCCAGGCCATTGATGCCGAAATGAAACGGCGCGGTCTGGATGACTTTCTCGTGCTGGGCGTCGGCCGCCTCCAACGTGGGGGGGTTGACGTAGCCCGTGCAGACCCGGCGGTGCTCCAGGGCCAACCAGCGGTAGCTGCCGTCTTCCTTGTCTTCTTCCAGCAGGTGCTCGCCGCTCTCTCGGCTAGTGAAATTGCGCAGCGTGGGATAGACCTTCTGCATCGACTCGAAGTAGTGCAGCACGGTCTCGCGGCTGGCTGGCAACGGAAGTTCGGTGTTCAGGTAGCAATAAAGTCCATGGTCGTTGACCAGGGCGGCATACGGATTCACGCGGTCCTCCTTCCCGGTGGAGGGGAGAAGCCAGAACCGATCATCTTATTGTTTGGGGGCAGCGTGGAGAATGCAAGTAAACAATGAAGCCAAACTCGGCGGAAAAGGCGTGGAACGGGCAGGTCGCACCGTCGCGGACCGCTGGGTTGGGCCAGCCGGCCGCGGAGCTTGCTTGACATGTTTCGGCAGTGCTTCCACAATGATCTACACTGCCCCCAATCGTGCGCGAACAATGCCCTGGCCCCTGGCGTAGAAATGGCGAAGACCCTGAAGCTGATGGACCCGGTCGCGTCGGCTTCCGACGAGGAGCTGCTGGGTCGGTTTCAGAAGGGTGAGACAGACGTCTTCGGGCCATTGGTGAAGCGCTATGAGAGGGAGTTGTACGGCTACCTGCGCCGCTATCTGGGCGACGATGCCTTGGCGGAGGACGTCTTTCAAAACACCTTCCTTCGTCTTTACGAGAACATCGACAAGTACGAGGCGGGCCGGGCCGTGCGCCCCTGGATCTATTCCATCGCCACGCATCAGGCCATCGACGCCTTGCGGCGGGCCGGGCGGCGGGCGGCCGTTAGCCTCGACCAGACCAACCATCAGGAGAGTTCGGATGAATCCGGAGCCCTGGCCGGCCTCCTGGCCGACAAGGGGCCCGATCCGTTCGCCCAACTGGACCTGCGTGAACGGCAACAGCTCGTTCGCAGCAGCATCGATCGACTGCCGGAGCACCTGAAGCTCGTCGTGTTGCTCTCCTACTATCAGGGGCTCAAGTACAAGGACATCGCCGACGTCCTGGAGGTTCCCGTCGGCACGGTGAAATCGCGGTTGCACTTTGCCCTGAAGCGGCTGCACGAAGACTGGCAGCAATCGGGGAAACTGAAGGCCGCCGCGGATCGGTGACTTATCGGACTGGGAAGGACGCATGGCTTCGGACGCTGAGATTCTGGCTTATGTGCTGCGTGGCCTCGACGAGGACGAAGCGGTCCGCGTCGAAGGCGCGCTCGAGCAGAACAACGCGGCCCGGCAACGGCTGGTCGGATACCGCCGTTTCCTGCAGCCGCTCGAAGCCGATGGCGAACCGCCACCGGCCCCGGCCAACCTCTACATCGACACGCTGCGGCGCGTCGCCGAGCTGCGCAGCCGGCGGGCGACGGGCGTTGGCGGCAAGCGCATGCTGGAGCCTGCACCGCGCGATCGCGACGTGGCCGTCGGGCGCTCGCGCTGGCGTCGGGCCGACGTGGCCGTCGCCGCCATCGTGCTCTTCGCCCTCGGGCTGCTCCTGCCGTCGGCCATCCTCCATTTGCGGCGCGAACAGGCCAAGGTCGCTTGCGCGGACAATCTGCGGCGACTCTTCCCCGCCTTGCAGGACTACGCCGATCGGCATGGCGGCTACTTGCCCGAAATCCCCACGCAAGAACCCTACAACATCGCGGGCATGTATGCCGTGGCTCTTCGGTCCGACGGCGTGTGGCGCAACGACGCTCACATCCACTGCCCGTCCAATGTCGCCGCCGACCGGTCGCCCCCACCGCTGACGGCCGAGGAACTGCGGGCGCGGGTGCAGTCGGCGGAAGGCGACTCCAAATGGGCGCAGGCTGTCGGCGGTTGCTATGCCTCCAACCCCCGCCACTGGACCCCCACCGGCCCGCGGGCCCGCGAACCCCGGAACATAGCCATGGCGCCTCCCAAGCCGTGGCGCCCCCCCCCCCCGCAC
>CALLZJ010000194.1 GCA_937858435.1 uncultured bacterium | reverse complement strand
CGAGGATGGCGTGGCCCGCATCACGGGGCATGGCGAGGCGGCCGTCGCCGTCTGGTTCAACAACCTCGTGAGCGTGGCAACGTTGACCGCGCCCCATCGCCATGCCCCCCTCGACCCGGCCAGCCTCGGCCGCAACAACTTCATCGACGACCACATCAATGCCAAGCTGGTCGAGTTGCGCCTGCCGCCCAGCCCGACCTGTTCCGACCGCGAGTTCATCCGCCGGGTCTACCTCGACGCCACGGGCACGCTGCCCCGTCCCGAGCAGGTGGCCGACTTTCTGGCCGACCCCCGCAGCGACAAGCGGGCCCGGCTGATCGACGATCTGCTCGCTTCCCCCGAGTTTGTCGACGCCTGGACCCACAAGCTCGGCGACCTGTTCCTGGTCTCGTCGGCCCGCCTGCCCCAGCCTGCCGTCTGGGCCTTCCATCACTACCTGCGGCGGAGCGTCGCCGAGAACAAGCCCTGGGATCGCTTGGCCCGTGAGGTGCTGACGGCCCAGGGCAGCAACCTGGAGCAAGGCCAGGGCAACTACTTCGTGCTCCATCAGGAAGTGGCCGGGCTCGCCGAGACGACCGCGGTCACCTTCTTGGGCATGTCCCTGACCTGTGCCAAGTGTCACAACCATCCGCTGGAGAAATGGACGCAGGACCAGTACTGGGGCTTCACCAATCTCTTCAGCCGGGTGAACCTGAAGGCTGGCGACCGGTCGGGCGAGGTCTGGGTGGGGCACCGACCGAGTGGCGACGTGATGCATCCCCGCCGCGGCACGCCGCCGCCGCCCACGCCGCGCGAGGGCCGGGCCCCAGACCGCAACAATCCGCCCGACCGCCGGATCGCCTTCGCCGACTGGCTCACCGCCGAGAACAACCCCTATTTCGCCAAGGCGATGGTGAACCGGGTGTGGAAGAGCTACATGGGGCGCGGCCTGATCGAAGCTGAGGACGACCTGCGCCTGACCAATCCGCCTAGCCACCCGGCCCTGCTCGCCGCCCTCGAGGCCGACTTCCGCGCTCAGGGTTACGATCTGCGTCGGCTCATGCGGCTCATCATGAACTCCGCCGCCTATCAGCGCTCCTCGACCTCGCTCCCCGAGAGCGTGAGCGACGACCGCTTCTACTCCCGCTATCTGCCGCGCCGACTTTCGGCCGAGGTCATCCTCGACGCCTACTCCCAGATCACCGGCGTGCCCACCCCCTTCAATGAAGTTCATGCCGGCAACACCGGCGGGCTCTCGCAGACCCAGGACTATCCGCTCGGCACCCGGGCCCTGCAGCTTCCCGATACCAAGGTCGTCTCGCGCTTCCTGGATTCCTTCGGCCGGCCCGAGCGGGAACTGGCCTGTGCTTGCGAACGCGATCAAGACTCCAGCGTCCGCCAGGCACTGCATCTGAACAATGGGCAGACGCTCAACGAGAAGCTCCGCGATGCCAAGGCGGTGACGGCCCGATGGGCTGCCGAGACGGTGAGCGATGCCGACCTGGTGACCCGCCTCTTCGAGTTGGCCCTGGCCCGGCCCCCCTCGGCCGAGGAACTGGCACGCTTCACCGCCCACATGGCCGAGGCCCCGGACGTCTCCCGGCGGGAGTTGATCGAGGACGTGGTCTGGGCCGTGCTCACCAGCCGCGAGTTTCTGTTCAATCACTGATCGAGCGGGGTTGGTCGAGTTGGTGACGGTGGTGGTGGTAAGTCAGTTCTCCTGGAGTGTTCGCCCATGCTGAAGTACCTGGGACCGTTCTGTTTGGCGGCGTGGCTGATCCTGATGGGCCTCTTGCAGGCCTTCAAGATCGACTTCAAGAACAAGGACATGATCATGGGCATCCTGGCAATCATCGCCGGCGTGACGATGCTCCTGACACTCCTCTAGCGGCTGGGTGGGATGGTGCGGAGCGGTGTGATTTTCCTGATGCTGAGCGGCTTGGCCCTGCTCTGGCCCCCGGGTGGGGGGGGGGGGCCGGTCGTGCCGCCGACCGCCTTGACCGCGGCGGCTTATCGGCCGGACGGTCAGGTGCTCGCCGTGGCCGAGCGGGGGCGGGTGTTGCTGCTCGATGCCGAGGGCGAGCCGCTGGCCGTCGTCAGTGACTTGCCGCCGAAGGTGACGGCCCTGGCCTTCAGCCCGGACGGTCGGCACCTGGCCGTCGCCGCGGGGCGACCAGGCCAGCTTGGCGAGTTGCACGTCTTTGCCGTCCCGGCCGTGCCGACGCCGACGGAACCGCCGACCCGTCTTTACACGCTGTCGGCCCACCGCGACCTGATCCACGACGTGGCCTACAGTCCCGATGGCAAGCTCCTGGCCACGTGCAGCTACGATCGGCTGGCCAAGCTGTGGAACGCCGCGGATGGTGCTGAGCGGGCCACCCTCCGCGACCATAGCGATGCGATCTATGGCCTGGCGTTTCGGCCTGATGGCAAGCTGCTGGCCACCGCGGCGGCCGATCGGACGGTCAAGCTCTGGGACGTGGCCACGGGGCAGCGGCTGTACACGCTCAGCGAGAGCACCGACTGGCTTTACTCGGTCGCCTTCAGCCCCGACGGCAAGCGCGTGGCGGCGGCTGGCGTCGATCGGACGGTCCGCCTGTGGGACGTGAACGACACCGAAGGCCGGCTGGCGGCTTCCGCGTTCGCCCATGAACGGCCCGTGCTCCAGGTCCGGTTCGCGGCCAACGGCCAGACGCTCTTCACCCTCGGTGAGGACGATCGGCTTAAGAGCTGGGACGCGGCCAAGCTCACCGAGCGGCAGGTGCTCGAAACCAGCGGGCCCACCCTGCGCTTTGCCCTGCGGCCCGACGGCAAAGAACTGGCCTTGGCCCGGGCCACCCGGCAGCTTGCCCTCGTCGACCTGGGAGCGGGGCGCGTCCGCGCCGAGCCGCTGCCGCCCCGCTTGCCGCTGACGGCGGTGGGTTCGATACCAGTCCAGCCGCCCGCCGCGTTGATCGGGACCTTGGCGCAGCCGGGTGCCGAGTGGGTCGTGCCGCTCACCGTCGCGGCCGGGGAGGAACTCGGGGTCGAGGTGCGGCCGCTCTTCGGCTCGGCCCTGGCTCCGCAACTGGAACTGCGGGACGAAGCGGGCCAGGTTCTCGCCGAGGGCATTGGCGCAGCGCTCGGCTGGCAGGCACAGTCGGCCGGGACGGTGCGTCTGGCGATTCGAGACGCCTCGTTCCGCGGCGGGGCGGGGTTCGCGTTCCGCGTGCGGCTGGGCCCGGTGCCCGTCATCACGGGGCTGTTCCCGCTCGGTGCGCCGCGCGGCCAGCGGGCAGTGTTCCAACTGCAAGGGGTCCATCTTGGAACTCATCGTGAGGTAACTCTGGATGTGCCGGCTACGGCCAAGCCTGGCAGTCAGCTCGACCTGCTCCGGAGTGTGGAAGGGCAGCCGGTCGCCAATCCCCGCCGCATCGTGGTCGGTGAATGGCCAGAGGTGACGCAGGAGGAAGGCAAGCCTGGCCTGGAATCTCCGCTCACCTGGCCCGTGACGATCAACGGCCGGTGCGAGCCCATCGGACTCTGGCGATTCGCGGCCCAGGCCGGCCAGACGATCATCGCCGAGGTCGAGGCCCGGCGGCTGGGTTCCCCGCTCGATTCCGTCATTGAAATCCTCGACCTCGACCAGCGTCCCATTCCCGTGGCCACTCTCCGCTGTGTCGGGCAGACCTTCGTCACCCTGCGCAACCACGACAGCCGCGGAGGCGGCATTCGCATTGAGAACTGGGACGGCTTCGCCATCAACGACTACCTCTTCGGCAACGGCGAGTTGATGCGCATTTTCGAGTTGCCCCGCAACAACGACGACGACATTCGCCTCTTCACCGCCGGGGGGCAGCGGCTGGGCTTCCTCGGCACCACGACCAGCTACCATGGCCTGGGCGCGCCGCTTTACCGCGTTGAGGTCCATCCGCCCGGGGCCAGCTTCCCGCCTAACGGCTATCCCGTCTTCACGCTCGATGCCCGCAACGACGACGGCGGGGCCGGCTTCGGCAAGGACAGTCGGCTCACCTCCACCGCGCCGCGGACGGGAGAGTACCTCATTCGCATCTCGGATGCTCGGAATCGGTCGGACCCCCGCTTGGTCTATCGGCTGACGCTTCGCTTGCCGCGTCCCGACTTCGATCTGCGGGCCGAGCCCAAACGGCCAGCGATTCCCAAGGGCGGCGCGGTCGCCGTCACCGTCACCGCCAACCGCCGCGACGGCCATCACGAGGCCATCCCGATCGAGGTCCTGGACCTGCCGCCGGGCGTGCAGGCCCCGCCGACCGCCATCCCCGCCGGCGAGAGCAGCACGACCTTCGCCCTCTTCGCCGACGCGGAGGCCACGCTGCCGGCCGAGATGAAGCCGCTCGTCGTCGTCGGCACGGCGGGCGGCCAGACCCGCCGGGCGGAGATCGGCACTGTCACGCTCAGCGACCCGGGCGAGATCGTCACCCGCACCACCGAGCCGGCCCTGCGGCTCACTCCCGGCGGCACGGTCAGCCTGACGGTCCAGATCGAACGGCGGGGGGAGTTCAAAGCCCGGGTGCCGATCGAAGTCCGAGGGCTGCCGCACGGGGTGCGGGTGCAGGACGTGGGTCTGAATGGCATCCTCATCACCGAGGCCGACACCGAGCGAACGATGTCGATCTACTGTGAGCCGTGGGTGGCCCCGCAGCTCCTGCAAATTGCCGTGGTCGCCCGTTCGGAGAAATCGGGACGCGGCTATGCGGCCCGGGGCGTGCGGCTGGAGATTGGCCCGCCCGCCGCCATGGCCGAGGCCTCGGGTCCCGCCCCCACGCCTCCCAAGACCCCAGGCCCCTGAAACGCGACCGTACCACCACCGGGCCAGTACCCGGGAGGGCCGGTCCACGGGGTTGCCCCGCATCACCAGAAGCGGTCTCCAGAGCTCGCCACGCGCCTGGGCGCGTCCGCCACGCCTTTCCACAGGGCTTCAGGTGGGCTCCAAGGGGCTTCCAGGCGTTCCCGGGCGGCCTCCGAAGACCGTTTTCCGAGTGAATTCGGGAAATTCGCCTCGGTGCCGGCATGTCTGGGGACATCGTGGCCAACTCTGGCGAACCGCTGGCGAGTCTTGCGGACCTCGTGGCCGGCCCTGGGGAAGCACCGGCACTCGATCCAAGGGAGCCCGTCGGCGGGCTGACCGCCGATCGGAAGTCAGCGCGCACCTTCGACCGTCAGATCGTCGACCCGCCCCCACCCTACCACCTCGGAGGCCGGCCCGCATCGTCGGTTGTGGGCGTCCCCCTCGCCCCCGCCGCCGGGGGGCGGGTTCAGAGTCGATATTGACCGAACCCGGTCCGGGGCTACAATGTCTGTCGCTTGGAAGCCCGGGGTGTAGCTCAGCTTGGATTAGAGCGCTTGGTTCGGGACCAAGAGGTCGTAGGTTCAAATCCTATCACCCCGACTAATTCTTAAACTCAAATCCCGTCAGTGGTTGCGAAAGCGACTGTTGGCGGGATTTGAACTTTGGATTCGCGGACCATGAGTGCGTCTCGGCGAAACCACGTACAACGGAGGCGGGAGACGGATCGAAGGCGGCGTCTGCGGGAAGCGCTCGAATCAACCTACCGAGGGCAGGCGGTACTTCTTGACGAATTGCGATGGCGTGTCGTCGGCGAGCAGATGGCCGAACGGGCAGATGAGAATGCTCGCCGAAGTTTGCTCAATAGCTTCGCTCGAACGGTGCGTGAACAACTCACAAACCACTTGATCAAGAAAATCGCCATTTCTCCCGACACACCGGTCGGATTGGTCGCCAGGGCCGCCGTCTATCGGATGAAGGACATCGCCGTGACCAGCTCACGGTCGACCCAGGATTCGGTTTGCTGGCGCAGGTGCGAAATGGCTGAGTTCGCGGCCTCCGTCCAGTCGCCGCCAGCCGGCATCAGCCCCTCGCCCCGGCCGAGTGCGGGGTGCCGAGCGAATTACTGATTGACATATCGAAAGATAACGATATATCAACTGTAGAGCCAGCGGGCGCGGTGCAGGCTGGCCGCGTCCTCGTGCTGGCTCGTCCGAGACCAAGGAGGCCGTCATGAGCGTTCCCACGATCACGCCGAAGCAGCTCGCGGAGTTGTGCCAGAGTGGCCGGAAGCCCGACGTCGTCGACGTGCGCTCGCCGGTCGAGTTTCGAGAAGTGCACGTCGTCGGCGCCCGCAACGTGCCGCTGGATCGACTCGACCCGGCAGCCGTGGCGAAGGCGCGCGTTGGCCCGGCCGAGGAGCCGCTCTATGTGATCTGTCGGTCCGGCACGCGGGGCCGGCTGGCCTGCGAGCGCTTCCGGGCGGCGGGCTTCACCAACGTCGTCAACGTCGAGGGCGGGACGCTCGCTTGCGTCGAGGCGGGACTGCCGGCCGTCCGGGGACAGAGGGCGATGGCCCTGGAACGGCAGGTCCATATCGTGGCGGGGACGTTCGTGCTGGCGGGGGCCCTGCTCGCCTGGCTGGTGCATCCAGGCTTCATCGGTCTGTCGGCGTTTGTCGGTGCCGGGCTCGTGTTTGCCGGGGTCACGGATACCTGCCTCATGGGCCTCTTGCTGGCCCGCATGCCGTGGAACCAGGTCAAGGGTCCGGTGGCCGGTTGCGACGCTGAGTCTTCCCGCGCAGGAGTCGTGACATGAAACTGCTGATTGTCGGCGGCGTGGCGGGGGGGGCGGCGGCGGCGACCCCGGCCCGGCGGGTGTTCGCAGAGGGCCCGGAC
>CALLZJ010000193.1 GCA_937858435.1 uncultured bacterium | reverse complement strand
GGTCGCGGTGGCGGCCTCGCTCGTCGTCGCCACCGTGGCCGCGATCGTGGCCAGCGGTCTGGCCTGTTGGGCCGTCGAAGCGGAGCAGTTGGCGCGATCCAACGAAGTCCATGCCCAGGCAGCGGCGAAGGCGGAACGTCAGGCCCGGGAACTGGCCCAACAGGCCCAGGCCCGCGCGGAGCAGTCCGCGGCCATGGAGAAGACGGCCCGGGAGCAGGCCGAACGCGAACGCCAATACGCCCAGGCCATTGCCGACTTTGTCCAGAACGATTTTCTCGGACTGGCCAGCGTCGAGGGGCAAGGCCGCTTTGGCAGGGATGCGGGCGATCGGTTGGGCAAGGATGCCACGTTGCAGGAGTTGCTCGATCGGGCCGCCATCAAGTTGGACGAGCGTACGGACCTGAACCCACGCACCGAGGCGGACCTGCGGTGGATGATCGGCGTCAACTATCGGGGCCTGGGCGAGTTGCACCGGGCGGTGACCCATCTGGAGAAGTGCGTGGCCTTACGGCAGCAGGTGCTGGGGCCGAACCATGAAGACACCCTCGTCGCCCAGAACAGTCTGGCTTATGCGTACCGGTACGCCGGGCGGCTGCCGGAGGCGCTCCCCCTTCTCGAGCAGGTCCGCGACGCCCAAGTGTCCACGCTGGGAGCGGACCACCCAGACACCCTGGCCACGTTGAATAACCTGGGCACGGGATACCTCGCCGCCGGGCGGGTGCCGGAGGCGCTCTCCCTCCTTGAACAGGTCCGCGACGAGCGCGTGGCCAAACTGGGGGCGAACCACCCAGACACCCTGGGCACGATGAATAATCTGGCCCATGCGTACCGGCAAGTCGGGCGAGTGCCGGAGGCGCTCCTCCTCCTCGAGCAGGTCGCGGGTGCAGTCGTGCCTCAGTTGGGGGCGAACCACCCGAACACGCTCACCGCGCTGAACAGCCTGGCCATGGTGTACCGGGACGCCGGACGGCTGCCCGAGTCACTCCGCCTCTTCGAACAGGTCCGCGACGCCCAGGTGTCCACGCTGGGAGCGGACCACCCGGAGACCCTGGCCACGCTGCACAACCTGGCTGCGGCGTACCGGGCCGCCGGTCGGTTGCCAGAGGCGCTCCGCCTCTTCGAGCAGGTCCGCGACGCGCGCGTAGCCAAGCTGGGAGCGAATCACCCTTCCACTTTGACCACCCTCCATAGCCTGGCCACGGCGTACCAGGCCGCCGGGCGCCTGTCGGAGGCGGTCACGCTCTTCGAGCAGGTCCGCGACGTGCGCGTGACCCAACTCGGGCCGGACCACCCGTCCACCCTGGCCACCTTGCACAACCTGGCCGAGGCGTACCGGTACGCTGGACTACTGTCAGAGGCGATCGCGGTCAACGAGCAGGTCCGCGACATGCGTGCTTCGAAGTTGGGTGCGGACCATCCGGACACGCTGACCACGCTCAACAATCTGGCCATGGCGTACCAGGCCGCCGGGCGACTGCCTGAGGCCCTACCGCTCTTCGAGCAGGCGGCCCAAGGCATCGAGAAACGCCGCTTCCAACACGAATATTCTGTCCGCATCATTCCCAACACCTTCCGTGCCTACGAGCAAGCCCAGCAATTCGACAAGGCGGACGAGTGGCGACGGAAGTGGCTGAACTTCGCGAAGCAGCAAGTTGGCCCGGAGTCACCCGCCTACGCCGGAGAATTGGCCATGTTCGGGCTGAGTCTGCTCTCCCGCAAGCAATGGGCGGAGGCGGAAGCCACCCTCCGAGAATGTCTCACCATCCGCGAGAAGTCGCAACCCGACGCCTGGACCACCTTCAACACGATGTCCATGCTCGGCGGCGCTCTCCTCGGACGAGCCGGCAGCGTCGGTGACGCGAGTGAGAAAGCCAAACTTCTTGCCGAGGCCGAGCCGCTCTTGCTGAAGGGCTACGAAGGGATCCAGGACCGGCGCGCTTCGCCGGGCAGCGATCCGCAAATCGTCGCCGCTCAGAAGCCGCGCCTCTTGGAAACCCTCGACCGGCTCATCGAACTCTCCACGACACTGGAGAAGCCCGACGAGGTGAAGAAGTGGCAGGCGGAGAAGGAGAAGCTGGGGCAGCCGTAGGGCGTTCGCTTCCTCCTTGCTCCGGTGGTCAGAGTGCGGTAGCCTCCAATCATAATGAGAGGTCCCGCGCCATGGCAGACTTGTCTCGGACCCAGACGCACGTGCCGCCTGCAAACCCTGCCGGGGCGGCTACTCCGGGAGCAGTCAGCATGGGGGACCAGGCCGCCACGTTGGACCTACGTAGCCCCGGAATAGTCGCGGCCACCGCAGCTTCGTTGCCCGACTCGCCGCCCGGTTTCCAACTCGAAGCGGAAGTGGCCCACGGCGGCATGGGCGTCATCTACCAGGCTCGCGACCTGGCTATGAACCGCACCGTGGCGGTGAAGCTGCTTCGAGACCGGTACTCTGTCGAATCGTCCGGGGCGAAGCGCTTCGCGGAAGAAGCCCAGATCACGGGGCAACTTCAGCATCCGGGCATCCCGCCGATCTATCAGGTGGGCACGCTTGCCGACGGCCGGCCCTTCCTGGCCATGAAACTGATCAAAGGGCAGACGCTCGATGCGCTCTTGAAGTCGAATACGACGTTCAACAAGCTGGCCGTCTTCGAGGCGGTCGCCCAGGCGGTCGGCTACGCCCATGCTCACGGCGTCATCCACCGTGACCTCAAACCGGCGAACATCATGGTCGGGGCGTTCGGCGAAGTGCAGGTCATGGACTGGGGCCTGGCCAAACTTCTCACGACGATCCGGGAGCACCAGCGGTCGGACGACAAAGCCCCCATCCACACGCCCCCCGCCACGACGTTCTACGATCCGCGGTCAGGCAGTAGTGGCAGCGAGACCCAGGCCGGCAGCATCCTCGGCACGCCGGCCTACATGGCCCCCGAGCAGGCGGCCGGCGAGGTCGAGAAGATCGACCAACGCACCGACGTCTTCGGCCTGGGGGCTGTGATGTGCCAGATGCTCACGGGTCAGCCGCCGTTCACAGGCAAGAGTGCGGAAGCGGTGCGGGTGATCGCGCTGCGCGGCAAGACCGAGGAAGCCTTCACCCGCCTCGATGGCTGCGGCGCCGAACCGGACGTGATCGGTCTCTGCAAGCGCTGCTTGGCCTTCGAACCTGCCGACCGCCCGGCCGATGGCAATGCCGTTGCCGCCGAAGTGGCGCGGCTGCGGGCGGAGGCGGAGGAGCGGGCACGGCAAGTGGAACTGGCAGAGGCCCGGGCCGAGGAGGAGCGGCGGGCACGGGAGAGGATCGACGCGGTGCTGGAGTTTATGGAGGATCGGATATTTGCCGCAGCCCGGCCGCAAGGAATGGAGGGCGGACTGGGCTACAACATCACCCTGGCCGACGCGATGAAGAGCTGCCTGGGTCACCTGGAAACGGACCTTGAAGGCCAGCCGTTGGTTGAGGCGCGACTGTGCCGGACGATCGGGCGCTCGTTCCTCTTCCTGGGCCGAGCAGATTGGGCCCTCCCGCTGTTCAGCCGATCGGTTGCCCTCTTCACTGAACATCTAAGGCGTGACCATGCCGAGACGCTCACGAGCATCAACAACCTCGCCGCAAGCTACTCGGCTTTAGGCCGGCACCTCGAGGCGCTTGCCCTCCATGAAGAGATTCTGGAGTTGAGAAAGTCTGAACTAGGCCCCGACCATCGCGACACGCTCGTGACCCGCAACAACCTCGCAAACACCTACACCCACCTGAGCCGCCATGCCGAGTCACTCGCTCTGCGTGAAGAAACCCTGAATCTCATGAAGGCCAAGCTCGGGCCAGACCATCCCGACACGCTCATGGGCATGCACAACTTGGCCAACAGTTTCTACGTCCTGAGTCGGCATGCCGAGGCGCTGGCTCTCAATCAGGAAACGCTGGAGCGAAGGAAGAGTCGACTCGGTCCTGACCATCCCGACACGCTTGGGACCATGAATAACCTGGCGAGCTGCTTCGCTGCCCTAGGAAACCAACAGGAGGCACTGGCACTTCGGGCGGAAACGCTAAAGTTGATGAGAGTCAGGCTCGGTCCTGAGCATCCCGACACATCACTCGCCATGACCAATTTGGCCAATTCCTTTCGGCAGGTCAAGCGGCTTGATGAGGCGCTGCCACTCCTGGAGGAGGCAGCGCAGGGACTGGAGAAGCGAGAGTTTGTCCACAATAACGCACCCTACATCATGAGCCTAACGGCTGCCGCCTACGAGGAAGCCGGGCAATGGGGTAAGGCCGAAGCCTGGCGGCGGATGTGGCTGGCCCACGTCAGGGAGAAGCACGGGCCGGAGTCGAACGAGCATCTCCGTGAACTCACCGGACTGGCGACGAACCTGACGAGGCAGAAGAAATTCGCCGAGGCGGAGCCGCTCTTGCTAGATGTCCATGGTGTACTGAGCAATCTCTCACAGCCCAACCCTAAGGCATTGGCACAAACCCTGGACCGGCTCATCGAACTCTCCACGACACTGGAGAAGCCCGACGAGGTGAAGAAGTGGCAGGCGGAGAAGGAGAAGCTGGGGCAGCCGTAGGGCGTTCGCTTCCTCCTTGCCGCGGTGCGGAGCGCGTGGTAGCTTCCAATCATAATGAGAGGTCCCGCGCCATGAACGACACGCCGCAGACGGTCCCGCTCCCGCCCCAGGCCGACCGTACGCCGGAACAGGAGACGCACGTTGAGCAGCCGACCACGACGAGAGCACGCCAGTTCTTTCGGCCCGGCACCTTCAGGGAATGTGTTTATGGCTAAGCCGCAGCGGGCTGAGGAATTGCTTCCGGTCGTATACGCGGAATTGCGTCGGCTCGCCGCCCAGCAGCTAGCGAAGGAGAAGCGGGGCCAAACGCTTGAGCCGACGGCGCTGGTGCACGAAGCTTACATGCGTCTGGCGGGCGTGGGCGGGCGGACGCAACAATGGAACAGCCGGGGCCACTTCTTTGCGGCGGCCGCCCGGGCGATGCGCTGCATCCTGATCGAGAACGCCCGCAAGAAGAAACGGCTGAAGCGCGGCGGGGGCGGGCCACGACGCGTCGAATTGGCCGATGCGGCCGCGACGCAGGAAGACGAGCGCTTGCTGGACCTGGATGAGGCGCTCACCAGGCTTGCGGCGGAGGACCCGATCGCCGCGAGCGTGGTCGAGCTTCGCCACTACGCCGGCCTAGGCCATGAAGAGTGCGCGGAAGCCCTGGGCATCACCATCTACCGGGCGCGCCAGAAGTGGGAATACGCCAAGGCCAAGCTCACGGTCCTTCTGCGCGGCTCCTGACCCACGATTCTTCCGATTTTTCTCGACTTTTTCGACAGCGCGGCCGCGAAACGGCGCAGTGGAGGCAGAAGCTGCCGTGCGCCGTGCCTGGCAGCAGATCGCGTAGGTCCAACTTGTGGGGTCAACCCGATGCGCTGTTTGATCGCTTTCGCCCTGTTTGTGGTCGGTGCCGGCGCCGCTTCTGCTCAGACGACCTATTTCTGGAACAACACGACGGGCAACTGGTCGGTGGGAGCCAACTGGGGAGGGACAGCGCCCACTGGCGCGAACAACACCGACATCCTTCAATTTGGCAGCGCTGGTTTCCTGCTGGGCTACACCGCCACCAATAACGTCGCGAACCCCTTCCTCCTGAATCGCATGAACTTGACAGGCTCAAGCCAGGTCGGCGGCTCCAGTTCCGGGGCCGTCATCGCCGGCAGCGCCCTTCAGTTCTCGGGGACAAGCCCGCAGATCGATTTCACGAGCATCGGCAACTTTACGATCTCCGCTCCACTGAACTTGGCGTCCAACCTCACCATCAGGCCCAACAGCGCCAGCGCCAGCACGGTGTATGGACTCTTCATCGGTTCCCTTTTTTCTGGAAACCAAATCTCCGGCAGCGGAGCGCTGGTTGTCGACGGAACTGGCGCCACGAACCGGGTCGTTCCCCTGCTTTTCGGCAACTCGAGTTCCTATTCGGGCGGCACCCAGGTGCTTGGCGGGGCGACGCTCCGCATTCAGTTAGATGCGGCGCTCGGATCAGGCGGAGTGGCGCTGAACAATGGAACCCTCCAAAGCAACGTGGCTGGCGGGTCGGATGTCTCGAACCGCGCGTTCTCGCTCACGGGCGCCAATACCCTCGCTACCGATGGCTCCTGGCGGCTCAATGGAGCGATCACCGGTACCGGCAGTTTGACGACCGCGCAAATTGTGGGTGGGGCTTCAACTGTCTTCAAGTTTGCCAGCGGCTCAAACAGCTACGCCGGAGGCACGTTGGTAGGCTCGAACACCCAGCTGATCGCGCTTAACGCCGCGGGCAGCGCCACGGGCAGCGGAAACGTGGCGGTCGCCGCCAACGCTACGCTCGGCGGAACGGGCTTCATCGACGGCGTCGTCACGGTCAACAACGACGGCAAAGTGAATCCGGGCGACAGGCTGTCTTTCAGCGGCTTGGGAAACCTGACCTTCGACGGCGGATTGGACCTCTCGGCTGGCGGCATCTATGAGTGGAACCTCGGCGCCCTGTCCGTGAACAACCCGGGAAGCGACTTCGATGTCATCACGATTCGGAACGGCAACGTGGCGCTCGGCGGAGCTTCCGAACTCACGCTTCAGTTCAACGTCTTCGGCGTCAATCCGAACACGCCGAACGCCTTCTGGACTCAAACGCGCCAGTGGCGCATTCTCGACGTCGATCAACTAGGTACGAACTCGGGGAACTCCACGTTCTCCAGCATCACCAATCCGAACTGGGCGACTGGTTCATTCAGTTTGCTCGACCCTGCCTCGGCGGGCGGCGATATTATGCTCGTATTCACACCGACTGCCGTGCCCGAGCCTTCCAGTCTGCTGCTGCTCGGCGGAGTCGCGGCCGTGGGCAGCTGGGGCTGGCGGCGCCGGCGGCGGTCGCAAAAATCGGCGTAGCTGCTTCCGTATACCTACGGGCGCGGCTAAACTCGCTGGGAATGTCCGCCAACCAATTTTGATTCCGGGACTGCGCCATGCCCGTCGATGCCCGCCGCGCGGAGGCCCTCATGCTGGCGGCGCTAGAGGCGCCGGATCCTGCAGCGCGCGCGGCCTTTCTCGATCGTGAATCCGGCGCGGACGCTGACCCCCAAC
>CALLZJ010000192.1 GCA_937858435.1 uncultured bacterium | reverse complement strand
GACCAGCAGCCCGGCCAGGGTCAGGATCAGAAGCAGGACCCGAAGGCGGGGCAGGACCAAAAGCACGATTCGAAACCCGGCCAGGAGCCAAAGGCAGGGGATGACCCTAGCCAACCTGGGCCGCCGCAGTCCAGACCCGGGGACTCCGATCCGCAGAAGCAGGCTGAGGAAATCGTCGATGCCTTCAAGAAGAATCGTGACATTCCGGGAGGCGGTGGCGACTTGCCGGGCGACGTCGGCGATCCGGACCTTGGAAACAAAGAAGACGCCAAGCTGCGCGACCTGATGCTCGATTCGCTCAAGGACAAGCTCGAACGCGGAGAGATCGACGCCCGTTTGAAGAAGACTCTTGATGACCTGAAGCTGACTCCGGAGCAGGCCAAGCGGATTCTGGACAAGGCCGACCTGGCCCGGGCTGAATCGCGAGGCCGGGCCACGGGGCCTGAGCAGTCGGCGACCCAGCAGCGAGTCGGGGCTCGGACCTACACGGGTGCGAGCTTCGAACCGCCAGCCGAGCTGGAAGGCAGCTTCCGTCGGTTCCGCCAAGAGCGAGCCAAGGTGGGCAATCAGTCGCGGGAGCCAGTCGCGACCCCGCAGCAGCCGGCGCCGCCCAAGTGATCAGCACCTTAGCGGGCCGGCATGGGCGCCGGTCCGCTTGCCCGGGATAAAGCGTGCCATGGTCGACGAGCCGCTGCAGTTGCCCCGCCGCTACCTCGTGCAGTTCAACGCTCGCCGACTCGTGCACTATTGCACCGATGTTCTCATCATCGGTGGAGGCCTAGCGGGTCTCCGCGCCGCACTGGCCGTCCCTCCCGACCTCGACGTCCTGGTGGTCACGAAGGACAAGCTGCCTGAAAGCAACAGCCGTTATGCCCAGGGCGGTATTGCCAGCGTCATGGACCCCGAAGACCGCTTCGAAGACCACGTCCAGGACACGCTGCGCGCCGGCGCCGGACTGTGCGACGAACGAGTGGTCGATGCCGTGGTGCGAGCGGCCCCGGAACGTCTCAGCGAACTGATCGGCTGGGGGACGCTCTTCGACCAAGAGCCGGAAGGACGCCTTGCTCTGACGCTGGAAGGGGGGCATAGTCACCGGCGGATCGTCCATGCCTTGGGCGATGCCACGGGCCGGGAAGTGATGCGGGCCGTGATCGAGCGGGCCCGGGCTGCCGAACACATCGAGGTGTGGGAAGACACTTTTACGATCGACCTACTCACGGCCGAGGGGGCCTGCGTCGGGGCCCTGGTCCAGCGGGCCAATAGGGGTCGGCAGTTGGTCTGGGCCAAGCAGACGATCCTGGCGAGCGGCGGCGCGGGGCGGCTCTTTCGCGAGACGACGAACCCGCGTGTGGCCACGGGGGACGGCATGGCCCTGGCCGCGCGGGCCGGCGCCGTGCTCGCCGACATGGAGTTCATGCAATTTCATCCGACGGTGCTCTACGTGGCCGGCTCGGCGCGCCACCTCGTCAGCGAGGCGGTCCGCGGCGAAGGGGCCTACCTCCGCGACAAGGACGGCCACCGCTTCATGCTGGACGTCGATCCCCGGGCCGAACTGGCACCGCGTGACGTCGTCAGCCAGGCGATCATGCGGCAAATGGAGCTGACCAAGCATCCGAACGTTTATCTCGACCTGTCGCACCTGCCCGCCGATCTCGTGGCGCGGCGGTTCCCCGGCATCGCCCAGGTCTGCAAGAACTTCGATCTGGACCTGGCCCGCGACCAGATTCCCGTCCGCCCGGCGTCCCATTACATGATCGGCGGGGTGCGGGTCGACCTGGCGGGACGCACCACGCTGCCAGGACTTTGGGCCGCCGGGGAAGTGACGAGCAGTGGTCTGCACGGCGCTAATCGGCTGGCCTCCAATAGCCTGCTCGAGGGGCTGGTCTATGGCGTTTGGTGTGCCGAGGGAGCGACTGCCGCCATCCGTGGCCAACCTGGCCTGGCCCGGCCGCTGCCGCTCGCCGCCCGCTTTGTGCCGGAAGTTGAAGCTCTCGACGCCGCCGACCTTCGCAATGCCGTGCAGAGCCTGCTGAGCCGCCACTGCGGCATAGCCCGCCAGCAGACGCAGCTTGACGAGGGCATCGAACAGACGGACTTCTGGCGGCGCTACGTGCTCGCTCATGAGTTCGATACCTCGGCCGACTGGGAACTGCAGAACATGGTGCTGCTGGCGGCCCTGATGCTGCGCTCGGCCCGGCGACGAGAAGAGTCGCGTGGCGTGCATCTGCGGACCGATTTTCCCCAGCGGGATGACGCCCGCTGGGGCCGCCGTCTGGACGCCGCGGCGGTCGCTTGCGGCTGAAGAAACCCTCATGGGTGCCGCTGAACTCGTCTCGGCGCTTGCGGTGGCGCCTCGGGGCCACTATTCTCGAAGGTTGTGGAACCGTACCTCCCGACCGCGGACTCGCTTCCCTCGTTGCAAAGGTCCTGTGATGTCGTTCATTACCCGCCGGTGTGGCTGGCTCCTCCTCGTTGCACTCCTGCCGGCCGTCGCTTTCGACCTGTCGGCACAGTTGCCTGGCGGGCTGCGGCCGCAGGCGTTTGCGATCCGGGACGCTCGGGTCATCCTCGAGCCCGGCAAGGAGCTGGCCAAGGCGACGATTCTGGTGCGTGACGGCCTGATCGTCGCCGTGGCACCCGATCTGACCATTCCTCCTGAATTCCAGGTCCATGAAGGCACAGGATTGGTCGTCTATCCTGGCTTCATGGACAGTGCCAACAGTTGGGGCGTGAACATGGATCTGCGGCGCTCGGCGGGCGGTCCACCGGAGCCGACTGACCTGGCCGCTGAGGCACTGGCTACCACGTCCCGGGACAATCGCAAGGGTGTGTTCCCCGAGTTCGAAGTCGCCACTTCGCTCAAGGCGGAGGAAGATGCCGCCCAGGCTTGGCGAAAGGCGGGGGTTCTTGCCAGGCACGTGCTGCCCGAATCCGCCGTCTTCGGCGGTCAGAGCGCTCTCGTCCTTCATAGCACGGCCCAGCCCCGGGCACTGGTCATGAGAGCACCCATTGGCGTCCAGGCTTCGTTCCGACCGCCCGCGGGCTCGGGCTATCCGTCCACGGTCATGGGCACCATCGCCCATGCGCGGCAGACGCTGCTCGATGCCGGCTACCATCAGCGGCTCAAGAAGGCCTTCGCCGATGAAGGGCGTGGGCCGCGTCCGGTGCTCGACCCGGCTCTGGATGTCCTGGGGCGGGTCTTGGCTGGCGATCTGCCGTTGCTCTTCGATGCCGAGACCCGCGACGAGATCAACCGCGCCCTGGACCTGGCCAAGGAATTCGGTGTCCGCATCGTGATCGTCGGTGGCAATGAAGCATGGAAAGTGGCGGATCGGCTCGCGGCGGAAAAAAGGCCCGTCCTCGCTCCGGACAAATGGGCCCGCGCCCCGCGGCCCCCCCCGCGGCGGGGGGGGCCCCAGCCCTTCGCCCCCCCCGCCCCGGCTGAAGGGGAAGCAGCCGCCGAGCGCGATGTCGATCAGCCTGCCCGGGTCAAGGCAGACATGGAACGGCGGCACCGAGAGGAGATCGTCAATGTGGTCGCCCTGGCTGCCAAGGGTGTGCCCCTGGCCTTCAGCGGCCAGGGTCTTGCGGGCGACAAGTTCCTGGCCAACGTGCGGCGGCTGGTGAAGGAAGGGTTGGATCAGGAGGCGGCCCTCAAGGCACTTACACTCGTTCCTGCCGACCTGCTCGGTGGCAGCCCGGTGCTGGGCCGGATCAGCGTGGGTCGGCCAGCCAACCTGGTCGCCTTCACGGGCCCCTGGCACGAAGCCGACAGCCAGGTGCGCTTCGCCGCCATCGATCAGAGTTTCTTCGAATACGAGGTCAAGAAGCCCGAGCCGAAAAAGGCTGAGGGCAAGGAAGAGCCCAAGTCCCCGGCGGCGACGACGCCCAAGGCGGACTCCAAGGCCGAACAAGCACCCAAGCCCGAGCCGATTGCGACCAAGCCTGAGGCCAAGTCAGCGGCCGAGCCAGAGGGGGAAGCCAAGAAGGACGACAAGACCGAGCTGCCGAGTGAACTCGATGCCGACCGTGTACCCAAGACGCGGACGGGCGGCAACTGTCTCATTCGAGGGGCGACGCTGGTCACGGTTTCGAATGGCACCATCAAGGCCGACCTGCTGGTGCGGCAGGGCAAGATCGCCGCCCATGGACCCCACCTGCCCGCACCCAACGGCCGCACCGGCCTCCCCGGCGATGGGCCTGTCGTCATGCCCGGCATCATTGACACCCATAGCCACTTCGCCATCAGCGGCGGTGTGAACGAGTTCACGCTGTCTGTCGTGCCGGAAGTGCGGATTCGCGACGTGGTGGCGAGTGAGGACGTTCAGATTTATCGCGGCCTGGCGGGCGGCGTGACCACGGCTCGGCTTCTGCACGGCTCGGCCAACTGCGTCGGGGGCGAGGATGCCGTCATCAAGCTGAAATGGGGCGCGGATGCGGCGGGGCTCATCGTGGCGGACGCGCCTCGGGGCGTCAAGTTCGCGCTCGGGGAGAACGTCAAGCGTTCGTCGGG
This sequence comes from uncultured bacterium, assembly GCA_937858435.1. Lineage (GTDB taxonomy): Bacteria > Planctomycetota > Planctomycetia > Gemmatales > HRBIN36 > CALLZJ01. Next base: position 109 of record CALLZJ010000192.1, on the reverse strand, counting down.
CCGCTTCCCGAACACACGGCTCGGAGTGGAGGCGGTGCTGGTCCGCGCCTTCCCCCAAGCCCAGGCCTACCAGCAGATGTGGGACGAGGATCGCACGGGGCAGGCGGCG
>CALLZJ010000191.1 GCA_937858435.1 uncultured bacterium | reverse complement strand
CTCGACTGCAGCCACCCGTAGGTGTCTGGCCAGTGTCTCAGTGCCAGTGGCGCGGGTCGTGCTCTCACACCCGCTACGCATCTTCGCCTTGGTAGGCCGTTACCCCACCAACTAGCTAATACGACATGAGCCGCTCTCCGGGCGGCAAGCCTTTGGCTTCTCAGCTTTATCGCGTATTACCCATAGTTTCCCATGGCTATCCGCGACCCGGAGGTACGTAACCCATGCATTACTGCCCCTTGCGCCGCTCGACTCAGCTCGTATTGCTACAAGCTGGCCTCGCTCGACTTGCATGCCTAATCCACGCCGCCAACGTTCGTTCTGAGCCAGGATCAAACCCTTCAAATGATTCATGACCGATCCGAAGATCGGCACGGAGCCAGCTTTTTCCCCAGCCTTGCGACCAGGGCGACGAAGCCAACTCTGAAGTGTTTGGGTCATCTAGGTTCGGATGACGATTTGGCTATCAAAGCGTGCAGTTTCTGCACGTTTCAACAGACTTCGTCATGCCGAACCGGCATAACGCTGCCTGCTGATTCCACTTTCCCGCATTGTCAAAGATCGACATAAGAGGGCTGAAGATCAGCCCGCCCTCTCTGTGAAGCTTAGGTGGCGTTCCCATGAACGTCCACCTTTTCCTTCCCTTTGAGGGTAAATTCTTGGATGCGCGCCCGGGGCAAAGGATTCAGGTAATTCTCCAACCTCTAAACCTCAGCCCGCCTTAGGCTTCGTTTCGCCCGGTTCACTTGGCGTCGCCCCTGCTCCGCTCTAGACTCTCGCTCCGAGCCAGCTTCCTGCGGCCCAAGCCATGCCGACGACCAGCCCGGCTACGTGAGCCGTGTTTGCGATCGAGCCGAGCAGCCCGGTCATGCAGACCACGAGCCAGATCAGCAGCATCACGATCAAGTCTGGCGGCAGATGCAAGCCCGGCTCCGGCGCGAGCCGGCCCTTGATCCAAAGGTAGCCGAAGAGTCCATAAAGCACGCCGGACATGCCCCCAAACACGCCAGTTCCACCGTTTGGCGGCCCCATCAGATCGAAAACGTGCGGGAAGGCGTACTGAGCCACATTGGAAACCACCGCACAGACCAAGACGAACAAAGCCAGCCACATCCAGCCGCGCCGCCGCTCCACCAGCCCGCCGAAGCCGTACAGCACGTACATGTTGAAGCCCAGGTGGATCAGGCCGAAGTGGATGAAGATCGGCGTCACCAGCCGCCAGACTTCACCGCGTTTCAGGCCATCGATGGTCGACACCCGAAAGGTGATTTTCCGCTCGCCGTGAATGCCGAGCGGCCGCTCCAGCTCGTCCAAGAAATCGTCCGCGATCGGATGCTTGAACTGATCGAAATACTGCCAGTTCGTGAAGGTAAGCCGGTCCAGCACGGGATTGACCAGTCCTGGACCCGAAAGGAGCGTCCCGCATAAGAGCGAGACGATGATGCTAGCCGCCATGAGCAGGAGCGTGAAGGGAATCCGCCGCGGCCCGGGCCGGCCCCAGACAGAGTGGTGGTCGTGGAAGTTGCGGCGGAACTGTAGTTCCTTCAACTCGGCTTGCCGGCGCAGGTCGGCCGCATTCCGACGGGCTGTCTCATAGCGTGAGTCGTCAGGATTCGCTTGAAACGCCTGCCACTCGGCCCGTGCCCTTTCCATGGTGTCCTCGTCACGGACCCAAATCTCCCAACCGTTGGGCTCCGGGTTGACTTGGGTGGCGATGCCGAGCGTGAAAAGGTAGTCCGCCAGTCGCTGTGCCTGTGCGCCGTCGGAAAGCGTTCCCAATTGCCGCATGGGCGATTGGCCTCGATCTGGTGCGAGTGATTTCGACCCAACAAATGTCGGGCTGCCAGGGCCTGTTCCGGCCCAGGTTGACCCCGTTTCCTACGTTACTGCCTGCCACGAGCCAACGCAAGGAGCATGTTGCCTCTGTGCCGTTAGCTCAGCCAAATTCAGCACGCCGCGATCAGACGGGGAGGTTTAGGCTATCTGGCTGATAGGGCGCGGATGAGTGGACGTTTCACCGGCTGGTCTTGACCGGACGGCCCGGCCGGCTAAACCCGGGACGGTTCAAGGAAGATTCCGGGAGCCTTGTCATGCATGCACGCTCGACTTGCTGGGCCGCACTGGCGGCTGTTCTGGTGACCACGGCAGCGCTGGCTCAGGGCAACGATCCGCTCGCACCACGGCCGCAAGACCTGCCGAGCCCCTTGTCCCATGAAGTTTGGCCGACCGTTCTCGACGGGCCGCAAGGCGTGGAGCCGCTCTGGCCCGAGCAGGAGGAAGGTCTGCCCGTCTTCGTCAGCATCGAAGGGCAACTGCTCGTGCCCAAGCTGCAGCGCTGGTCGACCTCGAGCATCGTCGGTGCCGAGGTGCTCCGCCACCCCCGCAACTTCACGTTTGACTGGACCCTGGCCCCGGAAGTGACGCTGGGCTATCAGCTTAGTCAACATGTCTACCTCATGGGCCGGTACCGGTTCATCGACATGACGGGGCGACGGGAACGGCCAGCGGACTTCGCCAGTATCTACTGGGACGCGGCCCAGGACATCCTTGGCCTGGGCGATGGCGACCCATTCTTCGCCGGCTTGCGGACTCAGCGGGCGGAGATGACGTTCAACGTCTTCGATCTCGGACTGGCCGCCATGGACCTGCGCTCGCCGACGGGCTCCTGGCGATTCGAGCTGGCCGCCCGGTTCACGTCGGTCACCAGCCGGATCGACAGTGTGTGGTACAACCAACAGCCGGTCCTGGGGCCGGGCATCAACGAGATACCGCTCCTGGGCGTGCAGCAGGCCAGCATGCGCTTCGACGGCATCGGTCCGCAACTGGCCATCGAGACCGTGGTGCCGCTCTTGCCCAATCTCAACTTCTTTGGCCGAGTGGAGGGCGGGTTGATCTTCGGTGAAGCAGAACATTCCTACGGCCACGTGATCGACCTGGTGAACCTGCAGCATTACGCCACCGGCATTACGGACGGTCCTAGCCTGGTTCCCAACCTACGGGCTCAGTTGGGCTTCAATTGGCAGTGGTACTTGGGCTGCAACGTGTTCGAGTTGACCGCGGGCTACATGTACGAGAAGTGGTGGTTCATCGGGGCCGAGGACGACCTGGGCCACCGGGGCTACTACCCGAGCATTGACCTCTCGAGCCACGGTCCGTTCGTGCGGGCCATGCTGCGGTTCTAGTCCGCGACATGTGGGGCCGTCTAGCCGCCTAGGACGCGACCCATGCGTTCATAGACATCGCGCAGCTCGGGTTCACCCCCGCCGGCGACCTCGGCCGTGGCCCAGCCCTCGTAGCCGATCTCCGCACAGGCCTTGAGCACGTCGGGCCAGTCTTCATCTCCCTCGCCGATCTTGACCCACCCTTTTTCCTTGCTGTAGCCCTTGAAGTCGAACTTGAGCATCCGCGGCCCCAGCTTCCTGATCCAGTCGCCCGACTTGACGCCGTACTTGATCATGTTCGAGCAATCGAAGTAGGCTCCGACCCAGGGCGACTCAAACTGGTCGACAAACTTGCACAACTGGTCTGGCGTCGTGATGAAGTTGTTCCAGACGACCTCGATGGCGATCTTGATGCGGCGTCGCTCGGCTTCGGGGATGAGCATGCGGATTTCGTCTGCAGAGCGTTGCCAGACCGTGTCGAAATCGCCGTCCCGGTTGGGATCGACCACCCCGGGGACCAGCAGGACGGTGTCGGCGCCGACGGCGGCGGCGTCATCGAGCGCGGTCACCATGCCGGCCCGGGCCTTGGTCCGCACCTCGGGCTTCGGGTCGGACAGCCGCACGTTCCAGTGGATCGAGTTGATCACGCCGTGGATCGGCAGGCCGGTGGCGTCCCGGGCCGACAGCAACTCTTCCATGCGGTAGTTGTTGGGGCTGTCGATTTCGACGCCTTCGAAACCGATTTTCTTGACGAGTTCGAAGCGGTCCCGGTGGGAAAGGTCCCCTTTGACCATGCCGTACTTGATCGCCTTCTTTAGCTTGGGAGTGACCTCCCGGGAAAAGGCGAGGCCCGTAGCGGACAGGGCCACTGCCCCGGCCAGCGTACCCTGCAGGAAGCAACGACGGTCGAGATGGGCAGGCATGATGGCTTCTCCGGACGGGGCGTGGTGAGGGCAGGGAGGCAGTATCGATCATTCTCGCGGCCTGCTTCGAAAAGTGCAACGAAGAATCCCGTTCGGGGCGTTGCCCGGGCGCATCCAGGATTTCGGGCGACACCTCCAGGCCGTGCCAGGGGTATCCACGGGGGTTCCGGGGCCGTTCGACGGCGTCTCAGGGCTCGCCACGGGGTCTCCACGCTTCTGGGCGCTAGCGCCAGCGCTCTCCAGAGGGTCGCCAGGAGGGGGTTTGGCGCTCCTAAACGCTCGTGCCACGCAGATTTCACGGGGTTTCAGGCCCCTGCCACGCTTCCCGGCGCGCTTTCCAGGCTTCCAGCCGCTTTCCGAGTGCATCCGAACCGCCCTCCGACCGCCCGGTCAGGCTCCGCAGTCTACCATAATGAACGGACGTATACAACCCGGTTGTGGCCGCGGGGCGAGGGCGAGTGCGGCCGCACAACCCGCATCTCCGTTCCCCGGCCGTGGGCTGCTCACGCCTGCTTCGAGAAACCCCGTGTTCTCGTCGCCGATTCGCGTTATCATCAACTACATCCCGCCTCGTGCACTGCTGGGCCTTCCCCCGTTCCTCGGATGCATCCTTTCTCATGGGTACTGCGACAGAATCGAAGCCTCGCGTGGGACTCTGGCTGCTCGGCGCCTTCGGTGGTGTCGGCACGACGACGGCCCTGGGGCTGGCGGGGTGGGCCCGCGGTCTAACCGACACCACGGGCCTGGTAACGGCCCTCCCCACCTTTTCGACCCTGGACTTCAATGGGCCAGCTCAGTTCGTCGTTGGCGGGCATGACATTCGGGAAAGCGACTTCGTTACCAGCGCTCAGGAGATGCACCGGCGGGCGGGCCTCTTCACCCCGGCCCTCATCGAGTCCTGCAAGACGACCTTGCTCGACTGGTCTCGCAACGTCTGCCCGGGGACGCTGCTCAGTGCCGGGCCGACGATCTCAAGCTTGTCCGACTGGTCGGCGGCCCAACGGCGTGAGCTTCCCCGCCAGGCGATCGACCGGATCAAGCGCGACCTCGCAGACTTCCGTCGTCGGGAGAAGCTGGAGCAGGTTGTGGTGGTCAACGTGGCCTCGACCGAGGCCCCCACGCCGCTAGCGGAACTGCACGAGAGCCTGGCACTCTTGGGGCCGGCCCTGGAGACGGCCAGCGAACCCTCACCCTTGCCGCCCAGCAGCCTATACGCCTTGGCTGCCCTGGAGCTGGGGCTGGTCTATGTGAATTTCACCCCATCGCTGGGGGCGAGCTTCCCGGCTGCCCTCGAACTGGCCCAACAGCGGGCTGCCCTGGTCGCGGGCCAAGACGGCAAGACCGGCGAAACCTTGCTCAAGGCCGTGCTTGCACCCATGTTCGCCCGGCGCCACCTCGAAGTGCTGAGCTGGGTGGGCCATAACATCTTCGGCAACCGCGACGGTCTGGTGCTGAACGATCCGCAAAACAAGGCGGCCAAGGTGCGGGCCAAGGACCAACTGCTCGCGCCGATTCTCGGCTACCGGCCCCAGACCCACGTCTCCATCGAGTATGTCCCTTCCTTGGACGACTGGAAGACCGCCTGGGACCACATCCACTTCGCCGGCTTCCTCGGCACCAAGATGACTATGCAGTTCACCTGGCAGGGTTGCGACTCGATCCTGGCCGCCCCGCTCGTCATCGACCTGGCCCGGCTCACGCTCCTGGCCCAGCGGCGCGGGCAGACCGGCATCTGCCCGGCTCTCGCCTGCTTCTTCAAGAACCCGCTCGGCGTGCAGGAGTTCGACTTCTTCCAGCAGTGGCGGCTACTCGAAGACTGGCTTGGAACTCTGGAGAGCCGATGAGCCTGGCCCTGAGCGCCCTGATCATCCTGGCGGCAGCCTGGGCTCTTTTCCGCAAGGTCGAGGTCCGCCTGGTCCTGATCCTGGCTGCCCTGGCCCTCTCCGTCCTGGCTGGCCAACTCGACGCACTGCTGCGGACCTTCCTCCATGCCCTTGCCGATGAGAAGTTCGTCGTGCCCATTTGCTGCGCGATGGGCTTTGCTCATGTCCTCAAGCTCACCCAGTGCGACACCCACCTGGTCCTGTTGTTGACCAAGCCCCTGCGGCGCGTGCGGGTTTTGCTCGTGCCGGGAACGGTGCTGGCCGGCGTGCTCGTCAACGTCCCCATCATCAGCCAGACGAGCACGGCCCTGACGCTCGGAGCGGTGCTGGTGCCGGTACTGCGGGCGGCAGGAGTGCCGCTTCCGACCATCGGCGCTGCGTTGCTGCTCGGCTCGTCCATTGGCGGCGAGTTGCTCAACCCCGGGGCACCGGAGCTGGCCACAATCGCCAAGGTCGTCTCCGACCGTTTCGAACAGCCGCTGAGTGCGGCGGATTGCGTCGGCAGGGTTGCGCCGCTGCTGCTCTTGCACCTGGCCGTGGCCGTCCCACTGTTCACATGGCTGACCTGGCGGCGGGCGGAGCCAGCCCCGGCGGAACCCCAGGCCGAGCCCGAGGCGACGCCGGCGATCCGCTACGACAAGGCCGCCATCCCGCTCCTGCCGCTCGCACTCTTGTTCCTGGTCGGCCCGCCGCTCAATCTGTTCACCGTGCCCGAGAGTTGGCTGCTAAGCCCTGACTCTCACGGAACTTACGGCGCTAGGCTGATCGGGGCGGCCATGCTGGTTGGCGTGGCGGCGGCTGCCCTCACCGATCGCCAGGCCGCCAGTCGGACGATGGTGAGCTTCTTCGAGGGGGCCGGTTACGCCTACGCTCACATCATCTCCCTGATCGTCGTCGGCACCTGCTTCGGCAAGTCGGTTGAACTTTCCGGGCTCGCGGCCGAGCTGGGGGCACTGATCACTCGCTTCCCAGCCTTGCTGGTGCCCGCGGCCGCCGCGCTGCCTCTGACCTTTGCCGCCTTGAGCGGGTCCGGCATCGGGGCGACGAACAGCCTCTACGGCTTCTTCGCTGAGCCGTGCCGGGCACTCGATGCCGATCCGGTACTCATCGGCGTGGTGGTGGCATTGGCGTCAGCGGCCGGTCGCACCATGTCGGCGGTGGCGGCCGTGGCGCTCATGTGTGCTTCGTTGACCCAGACCACGTCGCTGGACCTGGTCCGCCGCGTGGCCGTGCCCCTGCTGGCGGGCATGACCGCCGTCACCCTCGTTGCCATGTTCCTCGTTCATGGCTAAGCTCAGCCCGCAATCTCGACCGTGCCCGGCTCGCCCCGATTGCCGACCATGTGGATGGGCCGATCAACGAAGCGGCTGATCGTTGCGGCATTCGTCAGCAGGTGGGACGTGACCTCGGCCGTGGCGAAGCGGCTGGGCCCCTCGGCAAACACCAGGGGCAAAAGCAACTGGTCGGCGGCATGGGCATCCACGGCACATGGGGATGCCTGCCAGTGGTGCAGGAGTTGGGCGGCAGCCGTCTCTCCCACGACCTGGGCACGTTTGCCCCGTTCACCCACGCAGAAATGGAATGTGGGCACCGGTGAGGTGGGCAAGAGCCCGCCGACGTAGGTGCCAACGCGCTGGGACTTGTCTTCTTTCACTTCCGACTGGACCGAGAACCCTTGCTTCTCCAAGACCGCGGTGAAGGCCAGTGCCTGTTCCCGCGCCAACTCGGCAGGTTCCCGGCAGACCTTCGGGTTTCCCGTGGCAAAGCTGAAGCAACGGACCAGGGGTGGGTCCGGCGCCTCGGACGACTGCGTCGGCTGGAAGCCGCGTAGTCCCGGGCATGGTTCGATGGTGGCGGAGATGCCGCCTTGACCGATCGGAAAGAAGCCTCGGCACTCGAGCTTCACCATTACCCGGCCGCCAAGTTGGGCCAGGTAGCCCGCCCAAGTGTGATGCAAATACTCGAAGCAGGGAGCCGCCTTGACGTGGGTGCCGCCCAGAATGCGGATGGTGCTCGGCTGGCTGGCGCGAAGCAGAAGCGGCAGGGAGATCGTATGGAGCACCAGAGCCGTGGCACCTGCCGTTCCGATGCGGAAGTCGTAATGACCACCCTGAACCGGGCCTGGGGGGAAGATGACCTCACGGCTGCCCAGCTTGTTGCCTCGGACCGATGCCTGCCCGACGGCCGCCGCGGCTTCCACGCTGGCCAGGTGCTGAGCGGCCAGGCCCGGCTTGGGGCGGTTGGCACGGACATTGAACAGACGAAACCCCCGGCCGGTGAGCAGCGACAGGGCCAGGGCGGTGCGGAGCACTTGCCCGCCGCCTTCCCCCGCGCCGCCATCGATCAGGACGTCAGCCAACATGCGCTCTCCTTGAATGCACTTGCAGCGATCTTAGAGAGCCAGAGGGGCCTGGGACGGTTCGCGGAACGGGGGCGGTGCTCGCGAGGCTAGCTTACGTTGCGACCCCGGCCCGCGTACGGTTGTCGAGCATATGGGAAACCTCGCTGGCTCCGTTCGCCATCTGGTTCTAGTGTTGGGTGACCAGCTCAACGAGGACAGTGCCGCTCTGGCTGACTTCGATCCCAGCCAGGACATGGTCTGGATGGCCGAGGTGGCGGAGGAGGCAACGCATGTCTGGTCGCACCAGGCCCGGATCGCGCTCTTTCTAGCGGCCATGCGCCACTTCCGCGACCGGCTCCTGGAGCGCGGCTGGAGGGTTCAGTACCGCACGCTGGACGATCCAGAGAATCAAGGCTCGTTCGCAGCGGAACTGACGGCAGCCGTTGCGGTGCTCCGTCCCCAGCGACTGATCGTCGTCGAGCCCGGCGAGTGGCGCGTGGAGCAGGACTTGCGGCGGGCGGCCAACTCCGGCGGCGTCCCTCTCGAAGTCAGACCCGATCGCCACTTCCTCTGCTCAAGAAAGGAGTTCGAGCAGTTCGCGGCCGGACGCAGCCAGCTTCGGCTCGAGTACTTCTATCGCGAAATGCGGAAGCGGACGGGCATCCTGATGACCGGCTCGGAGCCCGTGGGCGGGGCCTGGAACTTCGACGCCGAGAATCGCGCGAGCTTTCCCAAGGGGGGGCCCGGTACGGTGCCGGTGCCGCGTTCCTTCGCTCCCGACGACGTTACACGAGAAGTCCTGCGGTTGGTCGCGCGCCGCTTCGCCCATCACCCCGGTCGGCTCGATCGCTTCGATTGGCCCGTCACCGCGGAGCAGGCCCAGGCCGCGCTCGATGATTTCATCGAGCATCGGCTGCCCACCTTCGGGCGGTTCCAGGATGCCATGTGGAGCGACTTCCCCTGGCTCTATCACTCGCGGCTGTCGGCGGCGATGAACCTGAAGCTCCTGGACCCTCGGCGGGTGCTGGATGCTGCCGTGCGGGCCTGGCCGCGCCGGGCACCGCTGGCAAGCGTCGAGGGATTCGTCCGACAGATTCTAGGCTGGCGGGAGTTCGTCCGGGGCGTCTACTGGCTCCATATGCCGAGCTACTTGGATCGCAATGAACAGGATGCCCACGAAGACCTGCCCGCACTGTATTGGACCGGGCAGACGCGGATGAACTGCCTGCGGCAAGTCGTGGGGCAAACTCTAAACCTCGGCTATGCCCACCACATCCAGCGGCTCATGGTCACGGGGCTCTTTGCACTCTTGTTGGGCGTGGCGCCGCGTGCCGTCCATGAATGGTATCTGGCCGTCTATGTCGATGCGGTCGAGTGGGTCGAACTCCCGAACACGTTGGGCATGTCTCAGTATGCCGACGGCGGGGCCATGGCGTCGAAGCCCTATGTGGCCAGCGGCAAGTACATCCAGCGCATGAGCAACTACTGCCACGACTGCCCCTTCCGACCGGACCAGCGGGTCGGTCCGCAGGCCTGCCCCTTCACGACTCTCTACTGGGAATTCCTGGACCGCCATCGGGAGCGGCTGGCGGGCAACCGCCGCATGACCATGCAACTGCGCAACCTGGAGCGCATCCCCGCGGCGGAGTTGGCGGTCGTGCGCGAGCAAGCTGCCCAGCTCCGTAAGGACCTGCCTTGAAGGAGACGACATGGCCCAGCCGGTGATGGTCATCTTCGGAGCATCGGGAGGGATCGGCTCGGCCCTGGCGCGGACGCTGGCGGCCGCGGGTGCCGTTGTCGCTCTGGCCAGCCGCAAGCTCGAGGTGATCGAGCCACTGGCGGAGAGTCTGGGCGGCCGGGCCTGGCGGGCGGATGGCACCCAGAGCGCGGACGTGAATCGAGTTCTGGCTGCCGCCCAAGGCGAACTGGGGCGGGTGGACGGCGTGGCGAATTGCATCGGCTCGCTGCTGCTCAAGCCGGCTCATCTCACGACTGAGGAGGAATGGGCCGACGTGCTCCGAGTCAATCTGACTTCTGCGTTTCTGATCGTACGGGCTGCCGCCAAGTCGATGATGAGCACGGGCGGCGGCAGCATTGCCCTGGTCAGTTCGGTGGCCGCTCAACTGGGGCTGGCCAACCATGAAGCGATCGCAGCGGCCAAAGCCGGCATCATCGGCCTGGTGCGTGCCGCCGGCGCGAGCTACGCGGCCAAGAACATCCGCATCAATGCCGTTGCCCCGGGGCTGACGCGGACGCCACTCACGGACCGGATCACGTCCCACGAGGCCAGCCTCAAGGCCACCCTGGCCATGCATCCCCTGGGCCGGATCGGCACGCCGGAAGACGTGGCCACGGCTCTGGCTTTTCTCCTCGCTCCCAGTCAGGGCTGGATTACGGGCCAGGTGCTTGGCGTGGACGGCGGCCTGGGCTGCTTGCGTCCCCGCGGTTAGGCCGCAGCTCGGGCCAGCGGCGCACCTACCTGGCTCGGAGGTCGGCCAGGGCTGGTGACAGCCTCATGTCAACCGTTCCGAAAGAGCACAACGGACCTGGATTCGCCTGACGGGCCTGCTATCCTAGGGGCGAAGAGTCCCGACGACCGCGCAGAGAGGAACGGCCCCATGCCCGAGCTCCGGTTCCGCACTTTCACCGTCATTCCGCAGCTTCCCGAGCGGCTGCAGTCGCTGCGTGTGATCGCCTACAACCTTTGGTGGACCTGGCACCATGAAGCGGTGGCTCTGTTTCGCCGCATGGACGAGGAGCTTTTCGAAGCGCTGGACCATAGCCCGGTCAAACTGCTGGGCGCCATCGATCAGGGGCGGCTCGAGCAACTCAGCCGCGACGACGGCTTCCTGGCCCATCTCGATCGCGTGGTCGCCGCTCTCGACGGCTACCTCAACTCGCCAGGCTGGTATCTGAACACCCACAAAGACCACACCATGCGGATCGCCTACTTCTCGATGGAGTTTGGCATCCACGAGAGCGTGCCGGTCTATTCGGGCGGCTTGGGCGTCCTGGCCGGCGATCACCTCAAGTCCGCCAGCGATCTCGGCATGCCGCTGGTCGGCGTGGGCCTCATGTACCGCCAGGGCTACTTCCGCCAGTACCTGAACCTCGACGGCTGGCAGCAGGAGACCTTCCCAGAGAACGACTTCTACACGTTGCCCCTGATCTCGGAGACGGACGAGAACGGCGTGCCGCTGACAATCTCCGTGCCGTTGCCAGGCCGGG
>CALLZJ010000190.1 GCA_937858435.1 uncultured bacterium | reverse complement strand
GGCGTCCGCAACGTGCTCACCAAGGCCCACGGGTCGACCAACGCTATGAACCTCGTCAAGGCCACGCTTAGCGGGCTGCGGCAACTGCGCACCAAGGAACAGGTCGAGGCGCTGCGCGGCGTCAAGCTCTAGCCAGCAACCTCGCTCCATTTTGCCGATCGGATACGAACATGGACCTGACCACCGTACACCAGGGCGTGCATAAGCTGCGAAAGAAGCGGCGACCGGGCCGCGGCATCGGCTCGGGCATGGGCAAGACGGCCACCCGCGGCTACAAGGGCCAGATGAGCCGCTCCGGCGCCAAGACGCCCATTTCGCTGCACGAAGGCGGTCAGATTCCGCTCGTGCGCCGCATCCCCAAGCGCGGCTTCAACAACAACACCTGGCGCCGGTTCTATGCGGTGGTCAATGTCGGCGACGTCGACCGGCTCTTCGACGCCGGTGCTCATATCGACGAGGCGGCCCTGCGAGCCAAGAAACTGGTCAAGGGCGTTGCCGATGGCGTGCGCATCCTCGGGACGGGTGAGGTGACCAAGAAGTTCAGCTTCCGCGTCCACCATGTCAGCGCATCGGCCAAGCAGAAGATCGAAGCCAAGGGAGGCACGATCGAGTTGGTGCCGCCGCCCAAGAAGCCGGTTCAGAACAAGATGAAGCCGCGGCCGCCCAAGAACCCGGCGTAGTTTCCCAGCACCGCCCACCTGGGAAGATGTGCCCGCCTCGACTAGGCAGGGCCCGCCGCCGCCGAGTATGATACCGCGAGTGGCACCGCCCCTGGTTGGGAGCCTCGTGCAGGAGCGCTGATGAACACGCTGGTCACGATTTTCAAGATCCCGGAACTGACCCAGAAGATCGTCATCACGCTGATCTTCCTGGCGGTCTATCGCATCGGTTACCACATCCCGCTGCCGATCGTCGACCAAAACCGAATGCTCGAATGGGCCCAGGGCACGGCCGCGGGCACGTTCGGTCAGCTCTTCACCCTGGCCGCCACCTTCAGCGGCTCGAACCTCGGGCAGCGGACGATCTTCGGCCTGGGCATCATGCCCTACATCTCCGCCTCGATCATCTTCCAGCTTCTGGCCAACTTCTGGCCGCCGCTCGAAAAGCTCCAGAAAGAGGGCGAGAGCGGCCGTAAGAAGATCAACGAATACACGCGCTATGCCACCGTGCCCATCTGCTTCGTCCAGAGCTGGATGCTGGTGAACTACGACGCCGCCACTGGCCTCTTGCTGCCCGGCTACGAGGGCTTTTTCAGCGTGCTGGCCGCCGTCGTCACCATGACCGCCGGCACCATGTTCCTCATGTGGGTCGGCGAGCAGATCGACGAGTACGGCATCGGCAACGGCATCAGCCTTATCATCATGGCCGGTATCGTCGCCCGCATCCCCGAGGCGCTCAAGCGCTTCTTCTTCGACATTACCAACGAAGGCATGTCCTTCCGGACGTCGGTCTTCCAGTTGGGTTCGGGTGATGCCAACAAGCCCGGGCTGGAAACGCTGGTGATGCTGGCCGTGCTCTTCCTGGCCGTGGTCGTGTTCATCATTGCCATGACCAAAGCTCATCGCCGGATCCCAACGCAGTCGGCCCGGCACGTGCGCGGCCGCCGAGTCATGGGTGGGCAGCGGCAATTCCTGCCCCTGAAGCTCAACACCGCCGGCGTCATGCCCGTCATCTTCGCCAGCAGTCTGCTCATGCTGCCCTTCTTCATCTTCTCCTGGATCACCAATGCGTTTAACGCCAACTGGTCGGCCTACCTCGCCAGCGAGTTCGTCCGCCAGGGCTTCGTCTACAATCTGTTCAGCATCGTCCTGATCTTCTTCTTCACCTATTTCTGGACCGGCATCGCCTTCAACCCCAAGGAAGTGTCGAACAACCTCCGGGACTACGGCAGCTTTATCCCGGGCTATCGGCCAGGCCGACGGACGGGCGAATACCTGGAAAAGGTCATGAACCGGCTGACGTTCGCCGGCGCCACTTTCCTGTGCATCGTGGCGATCACCCCGTCGATCATCATGGCGACCATGCCGCAGGTTGATCCGCTGGTGGCGAGCTTCTACGGCGGCACGGGGTTGCTCATCATGATCAGCGTCTCGCTCGACCTGGTGCAAAAGATCAACAGCCACCTGGTGATGCGCAACTACCCGGGTCTGACCGACGACTAACCGGCCGGCGGGCTGGCCAGGAAATGGCCGGCCCTTGGCGTCGGCCCTTCGCGCCGACCGCGACCCGCAGGGAGGCAGGGGCGATGTGGACAGTCCTGTTCCTCGTCGTGTCCAACGTCTTCATGACGATCGCCTGGTACGGCCATTTGAAGCACCATAAGACGACGCCCCTCGCCGCCACGATCCTCGCCAGTTGGGGCATCGCCTTCGTGGAGTATTGCTTTCAAGTACCCGCCAATCGCTGGGGCAGCGACTACTACCGCTTCTCGACCGTGCAACTGAAGACGATCCAGGAGATCTTGTCGCTGGTCATCTTCGCCTGCTTCTCGGCCTGGTATCTGGGAGAGCGGCTACGATGGAACCATGCGGTCGCTTTCCTGCTTCTGGTCGTGGCGGTCTGGTTTGCCTTCAAGAAATGGGACTAAGCAGTTCGGGCCGGCTGGCAAGCATCGACGTGGTCCGAGGGCTCGCCATGGTGCTCATGGCCCTGGACCATGCCCGCGACTTCGTTTACCGGGACGTTCACTTGGACCCGGTCGATCTGCACGTGGCCTCGCCCGGGCTCTTCCTAACGCGCTGGATCAGCCACTTCTGTGCGCCGACCTTTCTGCTGCTGGCCGGGGTCGGGGCGGCCCTGGCCGAGCAACGGGGCCGTTCCCGCCGAGACCTGGCCTGGTTCCTGCTTACGCGCGGCCTGTGGCTTATCTTCCTGGAACTAGTCGTCGTTCGGACGACGGGCTGGTTCTGGAACCTTGATTTCACGTTCCTGCCGGGCTGGGTGCTCTGGGCGCTCGGTTGGGCCATGATCACCATGGCGGGACTGGTCTTCATGCCCCGAGCGGTGGTGGGACTGTTGGCCATGGCGCTGATCGCGGGCCACCACCTGTTCGACGGAGTCGGTTGGGGCGACCATCCAAGCCTGGGTTGGCTCTGGGTACTCCTGCATGAGTCGAAATCGCTCACGCTCGGCCCGGTGACCTGGAACCTGGGCTATCCGCTGGTGCCCTGGGTGGCGGTCCTGTGGGCGGGCTGGGTGCTCGGAGGCATCATGCAATGGGAGCCGGCCCGGCGGCGGCGGCTGCTGGTAGGCCTGGGCCTAGGGTCTGTGGTGGTCTTCCTGGCGGTCCGGGGGCTGACCAGCTATGGCGAGCCGCGCCCCTGGGAGACGTTTCCTAGCGGCTGGCTGACCGCTCTCGACTTCGCGAACTGCACCAAGCAGCCCCCGTCGCTGTGCTTCTTGCTGATGACGCTGGGGCCGATGCTGCTTTTCTGGGCGTGGCTGGAGGGCAGGGCGATGCCAGGCTGGTGCGGACCGCTGGCGACCGTTGGCCGAGTGCCGCTCTTCTTCTATCTCGTGCACTTGCCGCTCATCCATGCCCTGGCGGCGGGGTGGTCCTGGTGGCAGTTCGGGGCGGTGCAGCCCTGGCTCTTCGCCAATCCCGAAGGGTTCTGGGACCGAGGTGACTTAGGTCTGCCGCTGGCCGGGGTCTATGCGGTTTGGCTAGTCGTCTTGCTCTTGCTCTACCCGGCCTGCGTCTGGTTTGGGGAGGTGAAGCGGCGGCACCCGGGCGGCTGGCTCTCCTACCTCTGAGTGGCGGGTTTGGCCCCTGGCGGTTGGCTGGCCGCTACGACGGCTTGGGGTTCGGGCTCCGTGTTGACCAGGCGATAGACACGGCCTTCGTCCACCTGGCGGAAGCCGAGCTTGTTGTAGAGGTTGACGGCAACTTCATTGCTCGCCGAGCACTGCACCTCAACCAGGGCGTAGAACTGTTCCTGGATGTAACGCAGCACCTGAAAGACGAGGAACTTGCCGAGTCCCAGCCGGCGGTGCTTGGGACTGATCACCACGTCAATGATGCCCGCCGAGGGCTGATGCCAACGCCAGGCGAAGGGGTCCATGTCCCACATACGGGCATGGCCGACCGGCATGCCCGTCGCGGTCTCTTGGATCTGGAAATGCAGAATCTCCAGCGGGGCATAGGTACATTCATCAAACCAGCGCTGGCTGACGGGCCGAGGCATGACTCGGACTTCATACTTCCGTTTGATACTGCTGATGCGGGAATCGCTGACGTGGACCGCGCCGTTGAGTTGTCGCTGGAAGACAAGGGACGATTCCCAGAGTTCATAGCCGTGGGCCTGGAAGAAGAAGTCGGCTCCGGCGTCGGACAGGAGCAGGCCGGGCAGTTCGCTGCCGCCGTAGAGTCCCCAGTAGAAGGGGTTGAGCGGTCGTGAGCCACCGGCGTAGATTTCCGTGGCTCCCTTGGCCCGAAGGTAATCCTCGGCCAGGTGCAAGAGCTGGGTGCCGATGCCGAGCCGCTGGTACTTGGGATGGACGACGATGAGGCAGACAACACCCTTGGAGTAGTCGAGCCGGCCGCCAGCTTCGTCGGGACCGAAGCCGGCATGGGCGAAGCCGACGACCTGGCCGGCGTCCTCAGCAAGGAACAGACCTCGGCGGTCGAAGTAGGGCTTCGAGAAAACGAAGAGTTCGAGCTGCGGAGTGCCCTGGAGGAAGGCGGCACTGCGGCCCGTCATGGCCGCGTTCCAAACACGCAAGAGATGCGGTGGGTCGGGGTTGCGAAAAGTCCGATACGTCACGGCCAAGGCCGATTACCTCCGTCCGCAATCGCGACGGCGGCCAAGGGGGACGCCGAGCCAGCATCGGTAGAAGGGACCGAGATGATCTTAGCTTGCACAGCGGTCCCGCTCAAGTCGCTATTTTCCGGAGTATGGAGCGCTTTCGGCCCACCCGTAGCCGGCCGGCGCGACTCGGTTCCTTGCAGCGGCCCGGCCGTCCGCCCAGGGGCTGGCGCCTTTGTCCCTTGTGCGTTCCTTTACCTATAGCCCGGACTTTGCAGATTTGGACCGGACTTCCGGACTGAGAGGACTTTTCTGTCACATCGACGGATGGCGGGCGTACCATGGGTACCGGTTCGCTGTCGCGGGCCGGTTCATTTCTCGCTCCCTGCGCGGAGACCCTGCCGTGGATCCCTTCGAAATCCTGCTGTGCCTGCAGATTCTGAAGTTGAACAACAACCGCGATTACGCGGTCCTGATCCCCGACGTCGGTAGCAACTTTCGCGCCGCCGTGCATCCCCAGCCGATTCCGTTCGGCGACGAAACGGCCATGGCCGCCCTCCTTCACCGGGAACGAGACGATCTCGACCGGTACATGATGATCGCCACTTATGAACCCACGGAAATGTGCCTGGGGCTAGCCTGGCGGGCCAAGGTCCGGGCCATCTACGTTCCCGCGGGCGGCTGGAGCCATTACGCTCATATCAGTGTCGGCGATGCCGATGCCCTTCCCGGCGGCTGGCGGCGGCAAACCGTGCCCGCGCCCACCGCGGTCAACACGCAGTTGCTCACCAGCCCAGTCTGGCGCTCACAGCATCTGCGCAACGCCGGGCTGCCGCCGGAACTCATGCAGGCTTTGCTGAACCCCACGGCCGGTCGGACCACCGACGGGGACATTGCCCGCAAGCTGGCCCACGGACTGCATTCGTGCGGCTCGGCCGTGCCCTCGCCCAATCCCAACGACGACTTCATGAAGATTGTCTACGCCCTGGTTCGACTGGGGTGGAACGACAAGCTCGCTGAACCACGCCGGCCCGGCGCCGCGGGACTGCGGCCTTTCGGCAACAACATCGGCGGGCTCATCGTCGATGCCAACAACAAGATCATTGCCTGGGGGCTGAACTTCAAGCAGGTCAACCCCACGTTCCATGCCGAGACCATGATGATCCAGTACTACCTGCGGCGGCACAACGTGAGCAGCTTGCCGGCCAACTGCCGCGTGTTCACGAGCCTCGAGTGCTGCCACATGTGCGCTGGCTACATTGCCACGGTCGGCCCCGGCACACAGGTTTTCTACGCCCAGAAGGATCCGAACATTGTCGGGCCCAATGCCCTCGAACGTGGCGTCAATGGCTGCCATCAGCAGGCGGGCCACTTCATGCAGGCCATCATGGGGCCCGCCATGGGTTCCGGCGACCGCCAGATCATCGACTTCCTCTTCGACAAACAACGCTCCAAGCCAATCTTTCAGCGGGGCATGACCGACACGCGGACCGAGGAAAAGGACCTCATCAAGCGTGGACAGATCATGAGCCCGGTGCTACGTCAAGGCAACCGGTTCCTCATGGATTTGCAGGACGTCGGCATTCTGCATGAATCGCGGGGAGCGCCGCTGAGCGAAGTTTTCCAGCCACTGTAGGGTGTGGCCTCAACGGCTGCTAGCGATTCCAGGCCAAGGGCGCTCGCTGCAGGGCGCGGTTGCGTGCCGTCTGCCGGGCTGCCAGGCTCTCGCGCTCGGCGGCGTCCCAGATCGTGGCCGTCGAGTTCCAGTGGCTGGCGGCGAGCCGCTGCCCGTTCGGACTCCAGCAGATGCGCGGGTTGAAGCCGTTGTCGCTGGGGCGCGGCGGCGCTCCATGCAAGGCCAGCACCAATTGGCCGCTGGCCACGTCCCACATCCCGACTTGCACCCGCGACGCACCGGCCAGCCGCCGACCGTCCGGACTGAATGCCAGGTCGAAGTAGGTCTCGCTCATCGAGCCTGGCAACGGGGCACCGTGCAGCCAGGTGCCGTCAGCCACCGCGTACACTCGTAACCCGATCGCTTCACCAGCCACGGCCAGCAACCGGCCGTCGCCGCTGAGCCTAAGCTTGTCGATCTGATTCGGAAAGCCTTCGAGCAGCGCACAGCGCTGGCCACTGGGAAGTTCCACGACACACACCCGGCCGACCGTCTCGTCGCTGGTCCCTGGCTTGGGGGCA
This sequence comes from uncultured bacterium, assembly GCA_937858435.1. GTDB lineage: Bacteria > Planctomycetota > Planctomycetia > Gemmatales > HRBIN36 > CALLZJ01. The sequence continues at coordinate 4,583 of CALLZJ010000190.1, read as the reverse complement.
TACTCGTCGTAGGCGAGTAGCCCGCCCCTGTCGTCCAGGGCGACCATGCCAAAGGCCCTTCCCCGCCGAGCGCCATGGGGGGCGAGCGTCGCCGGCGACACGCGGGCCATGATCGTGCCCGTGGTCGTGTCCCACACGTGCAGTTCGCGCTGACCGACTTGGTCGCTGCTCGCCGTGGAGACGGCCAATCGTGTCCCATCCCCATTCAGCACGACGTGGTAAACCTCGAAGCGGTGCTCCAGACGCTGCACGATTGCGCCCGTGTTGGCATTCAGGACCAATACTTCCTTGGGATTCGACCCGCATGCCAAAGCCAGCCGGCCGCCCCCGGAACTGAAACCGGCAAACTGCGTCGGCGCTCTCCAGGTGCGAACGACGTCCACCGCCTGGTGGCTGCGCTCGGTCCCCGTGCCCGCATCGATACGTTGCAGAAGACCTTGAGCCCGGACGATGCCCAAGGTGTCGTCATCGACAAAACCCAGCCCCTCAATGCGCGGTAATTCCTCCGTCCGGCCAATGACCAGGCACTCCTGGGGCCGCGTCAGGTCCCAGAGCTTGATGTCGGCCGGTTGACTCGACCCCGAAGCCAGGAATTGGCCAGTCGGGTGAAAAGCCAGGCTGCTCACACGCCCCTGATGGCCGCGCAGTCGCAGCAGGGCCGAGCTGCTCCCCACCGACCAGAGGCGCACCGTTGCATCGGCACCGCCCGAGGCCAGAAAACGACCATCGGGACTGAAGGCCACCGTGAGCACGTCGCCCGCATGGCCCGCGAACGTCCGCACGAGTTGCCCCGTCGCCAGGTCCCAAAGGTGGATCAATCCCTCCGTGTTGCCAACCGCCAGGTAGCGGCCATCGCTGCTCATGGCCGGCTGACTGCGATGGGTCACGTCCGTTGCGGTTCGGAAGCACTCCTGCCCCGTCCGCAAGTCGATGCAGTGCACGGCGTCGCTTGCGAGCAAGCACAGCGTCTGGCTGTCGGGGCTGAATCCCGCCAGATTCAGTCTCGTTAGCTCCGGCCGGCTGAGTAGCTCCGCTCCGGTAGCGGCATCCCAAAGGCGCAGTCCGTGCTCGTGATGGAAGGCAACGACGCGGTTGCCGTCAGGACTGAGGTAGCCGCGGTTGAACGGCGTGGGCAGGTGACGCCGCACCGGAGTCTGGCCCGTCGCGAAGTCGGCCCGAGCTACGACGCCGTCGTCGCCGACCCAGACCAAGTTCGACCCCGCGAAGGCAGCGCGGCGAACGAGCCGTGGGTGAGGAAACTCGCGCCAGGGCTGCGGACCGTCTTCGTGCCAGGGGCGCCAAAGCCGTACCCGGTCGGGTGACTGATCGCGGAAGGGCGAACCGCCACACGAAAGCAGCAATTCGCCATCCGGGCTGAATGCCAGATCGTGAACCATGTGCACATGCGGCTCGGCCAGTGTGGCCAGGTCGGCATGAAGCAGCCCCGCCAGGTAGTGCCATTCCCAGCCGCGCCGATCCAGTTCGCCTGGGCCCCGCGGCCGACACTGGTCTAGCTGCGACTGGGCCAGCAGCGGATCGCTTTCGCGGATTTCCAGATCGGCCTGGGCAATGCGGCTGAAGTACAGATTGGCCTCGGCCTGATCGCGCCGCTGCTCGGCCTGGAGCTGAGCCAACTCGGCTCGGCGTTCTTGCGTCCCGGCCCTGTCCCACCCCGCCAGGGCATAAAGCCAGGCCGCGAAGACGACGACCGAGCCAAGCAGGAACATCAAGAGCGTCCCGGCGGCCAGGGCGGCGAACGCCGGCCGCCGCCGCGCCCAGCTCCACATCCGCTCCGGCAGCCGCACCGAACGGGCCCGGATGGGCTCGCGGCGCAGCCAGCGCTCAAGGTCCTCGGCCAGCAGTTCGGCCGATGGGTAGCGGCGCTCCGGCTCTTTTTGCAGGCAGCGCAGGCAGATGATCTCCAGGTCGCGATCGATGTGGGCATCGAGCGAACGTGGTCGTTTGGGTTCGCGCCCCAGGACTTCGAAGATCGTGTGCAGCGGCGTGTCGGCGGAGAAGGGCGGCTGGCCGGTGAGCAGCTCATAGAGGATCGCGCCCAGCCCCCAGACGTCGGCGGCGACGCTGATGTCCTTCTTCGAGGCCGCTTGCTCGGGGGCCATGTACTCGGGGGTGCCGACGATCATTCCCGTGGCCGTCATTTGGCTCTCGCGCGACACCAGCTTGGCGAGTCCGAAGTCGGCAACGTGCGGCTGGCCCTGCGCGTCGACGAGAATGTTCGATGGCTTGAGATCGCGGTGGAGGATGCCGCGCTGATGGGCGTAATGGACGGCGCGGGCGATGGTGGCGACGAGCTGAGCGGCGGCGCGGCGGTCGGCGCGATAGCGGTGCACGTCGCGGGCCAGCGTACCGCCTTCGATGTACTTCATGCTGAAATAATGCTGCCCGTCGTGGAAGCCGACGTCGTAGATCGGCACGATGTGCGGGTGGTCGAGGCTACCCACGGCCTCGGCTTCGAGTTGGAAGCGGCGTACGTCATCGGCGGCGGCGAGCGGCCCACTCAGAATCATCTTGAGCGCGACAACGCGATTGAGAGCGAGTTGACGGGCCTTGAACACTACCGCCATGCCGCCACGTCCGAGCAGGTGCTCGATGTCGTACCCGGGCAGACGATAGCTCGGCTCAGCCGGGCCGGCGGCCACGGCGCGGTCGTCGATCCACTCGTCCATCTCGGAGATGCGGGACGTGTCGATGGACTCGTGCTCCGTGGGCCGGTCGCAATAGGTCGGCGCCGCCGGCTTCGACTCTGGTTCCGCCATGACATGGGCCCCAAGGATTCGCCAGATCGACTATAGCACGCCCAGACGGTGTGAACCAGCAGGCGGTAGTCGGAGCAGCCAGATTGCTGGAACGGGACTCTAAGCATCGAATCGGGCAAGCGCGCGGAGCCGCCCCGACCCCTCGAGAAGCCGCCGCCCGCAAACTGGGCTTGACAGCCGTGCTCGCCTCGTTCAAAATCCTCGACGTCTGTGCCTCTTCTCTGTTCCGGCCCCGTTGGGCAACCTTCCCAGGTTCCCGCCCAGCGGGGTTTTTTCTTTGCCGTGCATCTCCTGAGGCTCGCTTCATGGCCCGACGTTGTGAGATTCACGGGCACCGCGGTGCTCGTGGCTTGCGGCCGGAAAACACCTTGCCTGCCTTTGAGTTTGCCCTCGACCTGGGCATTACCGTCCTGGAACTCGACCTGCATATGACCCGCGACGGCGTGCCCGTGATTTGCCATGACCCCAAGCTGTCTCCCAAGCTCGCTCGGCGTCGAGCCGACCGGGCTGTCCCCGCCCCCGAAACCCTGCCGCGCCTCGCCGCCTTGACCCTGGACGAAGTGCGGGGTTACGTGGTGGATCGCAATCCCGAGCCACGCCGCTTCCCCGATCAGCGGGCTGAGGCGGAGCCCCTGGCCGAGGCTTTCTGCCGCCAGCGCGACCTGCAGCCCTACGGCATCCCAACGCTGGGCGGACTCTTCGACTTCGTCGCCGAGTACGCCGCCAAGGGAGCGGATCATCGCAAGTCGGCCGAGCAGCGCCGCCGTTCCGCCCAGGTTGGCTTCAACATCGAACTCAAGCGCGTGCCCGAGCAGCCCGAGAACATCCCCGACGACTTCGACGGCACCGGCCCCGCGCGCTTCGAAACCGCGGTGATGGACCTGATCCGGAGCCACGACCTCGTCGACCGCTGCATCATCCAGTGCTTCGACTGGCGCGTGCTCCCGGTCTTCCATCGCCTGGAGCCGAAGCTGGCCCTGGCCGCCCTGCTGGATCGTCGACCGGCCCCGGGCCTCATCGACCGCCTGGCCCAGACCAAGGCCACCATCTACTCGCCCAACCACGTCCATCTCACCGAGGCACTGGTGGCCGAGGTGCGTGGGTCGGGCCGGCGAGTCATTCCCTACACCATCAACGAGGTGGCCCGCATGGAACTGCTGCTGGATTGGGAAGTGAACGGCCTCATCACCGACTTCCCGGACCGGCTCCTGCGGCTAGTGCAGGCCCGGCATCTGGACTATTGACGGTTCGTAGGCACCATGGACGACGGCAAGCTCTTGCTCTGGGCAGAACTGGCGACGGCGGGGATGGTCACCGCCATCTGCCTCTATTTCTGGTTGGCGGGGGGCGGCCATGTGCGGCCGCCGCTGCGGAGTCGCGACCCGGAGGCGGAAGCGGCCTGGGTTCGGCAGCACGGGCCAACGCTCCGGCGCTGGTCGGCGATCCTGCTGGTGGCCAACCTGTTACTGATGGTCGTCATCCTGGTCCGGCTCCGGGGCTAACAGGTGGGGTTTTCGCTTGCTTGCCTGGCATGGTCCGCGGAGCATGGAGGCATGGAACGCGGTACCGACCAGCCTCGGACCTCCTCGGCCGGCGCGACCCGGCTTTCTCTGGTCGCTCGGCTGGGCAACCATGACGACAGCCAGGCGTGGCGCGACTTCGTGCAACTCTACACGCCCCTCGTCTATGGCTTCTGTCGCCGACAAGGGCTGCAGGAAGCGGATGCGGCCGACGTGGCCCAGGAGACGCTGACGCAGGTCGCCCACTCGATTCGGTCCTTCGTCTACGACCGGGAGCGGGGCCGCT
>CALLZJ010000189.1 GCA_937858435.1 uncultured bacterium | reverse complement strand
GCAGGCGGGCGCCGCAGTCCAGGCCGGCAGCGCCTGCCGTGACGTAGGCCAGCCGCAAACGGGGCGCCTTCATACCGACTCTCCGCATCCGGGCGGCAGGACTTCGCAAAGCTCGATGACCGGGGCCCCGTCGCAATGCAGTCTGGCGAGTCGACCGTAGGCCGGGGCCGCAGCGCGACCGCCGAGCCAATCGGCCAGGGCGGCATGGGCCGGGAACCGGAGCAGGTAGGTGAGTTCAACTCGCCGTAGGACTTGGTGCTGGCGCAGGAGGTAGCCCAGGGGCACGTTCTCGGCCAGGATCGCTTCGGCCACGGGAGCACCAAGACCCGGGAGGAAGATGCGGACGAGGCCCCCTTGCACGATGTCGGGCCGATCACCGACGCGGAGCACGATCTGGCGGAAGTACTCGTCGCCGACTCGTTGTCGCTGCTGGACTTCCACAGCGACTCGACCCCCGTGATACGCCTCCATGATCTCGGTCATGTGCTCATGATGGTCGAGCAGCCGCCGGGCCAGGGGAGGTAGGTCGGCGGCGGCGACGACCTCCGGAGCCGGCAGCATCGGCCGGACCGGCAGGCCGGCTAGCAGTCGCTCCAGGGCTGTCAGGCGAGAGTCGTGGCGAGTCATGGGATAACTGGCGGCACCGCGGAAACACTCTGGGCATTCTACGGCGGCCGGATGAACAAGGTCTGAAAAGCTACGCAGTCTGGCGGGACGACTGGGTGAAGGTTGCGATCAGACGGATGGAAGCTGACTTGACCCGGTCCCTGCCTTCGACGTATCCTTTGCATCCTGAACTCAGAGGTTGCAATCGATTCAGTGTGGCAGGGAGGCCGACGCCATGGAGCGCCCCGCAACCCCGGGCTGGTCCACTCGCGATTTGGTACTGTTGTTGGCACTGCTCCTGCTCGGAGGCATGGTCAAGGGCGTCATCTGGCAACGCACTGCGATCCTGGCCCGAGACGGTATCGGCTTCATCGAGATTGCTCAGCGGTTCGACCGCGAGCCCTGGCCCCAGGTGCTGCGTGAGGCCCATCAGCATCCGGTCTATCCGGTTCACGTTTGGCTCACGGCCCGGGCGGCGAGCTGGATCGGCATGCCGCCCCAGTCGAACCTCGATTGGCAGCAATGTGCGCATGCAGCCAACGTGTTTCTGGGCGTCCTAGTCGTCATTCCGATGTACGTCCTCGCCCGGCCTCTGGTCGGAGTCTGGGGTGCCTTCGCCGCGGCTTTCTTGTACCAGGTGTTGCCGGTGCCGGCCCATGTGACGGCCGACACGCTTTCCGAAGGAGCTTATCTTTTCTGGGCGGCCACGGGGCTGGCTCTGCTGACGCGTGGACTACAGGTCTGGCGCTGGTACTGGTTCATCCTCGCGGGGCTTGCTGTCGGACTGGCCTACTTGACTCGGCCCGAAGGTGCGATGATCACGCTGGCGGGACTTGCGGTGCTCTTCTGGGCGGCGCTGCGGCGCTGGCAGCCTCAGCCCTGGCGCCGGGCCGTGCTCGCGGGCCTGTGCTTGGGACTCGCCACGGCTGCCACGGTGACGCCCTACTGGCTCACGATCGGCCGGCTGGGCTCGAAAAACACCTTCAACCAGATGCTCCAGGCCGCGGCACCCTCTCCGGCTGCCAACACGACTGCGACTACACTCCTGCTGGCGACCCGGTTCCAGCCCGGCGTGGACGGGTTCGACTGGGACGATGTGACCCCTTGGTTCGTCGCGGCGGTTGTGGTCAAGGAGATTGGCAAGGGTGCTCACTACCTGCCGGCGATCATCGCGCTGGTTGGGCTAGCCTGGTTCTGGCGAAGATCCACCAAGCACGATGATGAACGGGCGGCCGGGGTGCTGCTGTCGGCGCTCTTGGCGCTCAACGTCGCCGTCCTCTATTGGCTCGGCTATCGTGCCCACTACGTCTCCGAACGGCACACGGTCCTGATCACC
>CALLZJ010000188.1 GCA_937858435.1 uncultured bacterium | reverse complement strand
TCCCGGCGCGCCTCCCGCCCCCCCCCCCCCCCCCCCCCCCGGGGGGAACAGGTCCTCCCGCCCCGCCCCGGGGAGCCCGGGGGGCGGGGGCCCCCGCCATGACCCGCCTGGCTGGTTGATCGCAAGGAGTGCGCCGTGCGCCAGTTGCTCATCGTGGCCGACGACTACGGCGTTGGTCTCCCGACTTCGCGGGGCATCCTGGACCTGGCCCACGCGGGGGTGTTGTCGGCCGCTCTGGTGCAGGTTAACTCGCCACATGCCTCGGCCGCCTTGGCCCTCTGGCGGCAGCAGGGCGAGCCGCTCGAACTGGGTTGGCATCCCTGCCTGACGCTGGATCGCCCGGTGCTCGCGCCCCAGGCCGTGCCGTCGCTCGTGGGGAGCGACGGCCGGTTTCATCGGCTACGTGGTCTTCTCTGGCGCTGGCTGGGCGGGCGGCTGCGTGGGTCTGAGATCCGGGCGGAACTGGCAGCCCAGCTCGTCCGCTTTCAGAGCCTGGTGGGCCACGCACCGCGGGTCGTGGCGGCGCATCATCATATGCAGGTCTTTCCCCCGATCGGCCCGATCCTGCTCGACGTGCTGGCCCGGATTCGACCCCGCCCCTATGTTCGGCGTGTGCTTGAGCCGCGCCGGCAACTCATGGGACTGGCCGGCGGCCGGCCCAAGCGGGTCCTGCTGAACTTCATGGGACAGCGCTTCGCCACCGTGCAGCGGCGACGCGGCTTCCCGGGCAACACCGTCCTGGCTGGCGTGACCGATCCCCACTGCGTCGCCGAGCCCAACTTCTTCCTCCGCTGCCTGGCCAAAACGCGCGAGCAAGAAGTCGAACTGATGTGCCATCCGGGCTACGAGGATCCTTCGCTCCTGGGGCGGGATGATGACGGCGGGCCCATGGATCGGCTGCGCCGGGTGTATGAACTCCAGGCCCTGCGTCATCCGAGCTTCCGCGAGGGGATCGCCCGCCTGGGCTTCGAGATCGTGCCGCCGACCGCTTGGAGGGAGGGGGCCGATGTTCGCCCGCGCCGGGTGGCCTGAAGCCGATTCATCACGCTGGCTTTTGGCCGCCCTGTTCACATGGCTGGCGTTCATCGCGGTCGTGGGGGTCCGGGTCGCCGTCGCTCCCCTCGACCGGGCCAACGTCTATCCGGTCTTTGCCGCTGCGGGACGGGCCTGGAACAGCGGCACGGAACTGTATGGCCGGGCCGATCTCCTCTACCGCTATCCGCCTTCCGTCGCCGTCTGGCTTGCGCCTCTGGGCCTATTGCCCGACCGGGTCGGCACGGTGGCCTGGCGGGTGATCAATCTGCTGCCCCTGCTGCTGGCCCTCGGCGCCGCCCAGGGCTGCTTCCTGCCCGGACTCTCCTGCCGCGATCGGGCCCTGTGGTGGCTGGCGCTGCTGCCTCTCTGCGTGGACAGCATCAACAATGGACAGAGCAATCCCCTGCTCCTGGCATTCATGCTGGGCGGTACGGTTGCTGTGGCTCGGCAGCGATGGCTGCTGGCAGGACTCCTGCTGGCGGGGGCCATCCACCTCAAGCTCTACCCCGCGGCACTGGCCCTCTTGTTGCTCGTGGTCTACCCTCGGCAACTGACGCTGCCGCTTCTAGGCAGCTTGGTCCTGGGAGCGGTGCTCCCTTTTGCGACCCAGTCGACCGACTACGTCTGGTGGCAGTATGGCCAATGGATCGCCTACTTGCCGGGCGACTTGCGGGCTGAGGTGCCTCTCGTTCATGCCAATCGGGACGGCTGGCTCCTGGTCCGGGCCTGGGACCTGCCCCTAACGCTGTCTCTCTACATGGTGCTGCAACTGGCGACGGCCACGGCCCTGGCATGCCTGGCCCTGGCGCTCCGCCGCAGCCCATCACGAGTGACAACGACCTGGCAACTCTTCACACTTGCCTGCGTCTGGATGCTCGTCTTCGGCCCGGCCACGGAATCGTCAACCTACTTGCTGCTGGCCCCGGTGCTGGCCACCAGTCTCCTGGAAGTCTGGCTCGGATCGGAACGGCGGTGGTGGTGCCGGGGGCTGGTCACCCTTGCCGCTGGCCTGCATGCCTCGGCCATCTTCGGGGCGGCGCTGCCGCTGGGACGGGAACTGCATCAGGCGGGCCTTCAGCCGCTGGCCACGTTGTTTCTCGTGCCCGTCTTGCTGCGGCGGGGAATCGGACAGGCCAGTCAGTCGGTCGCGCCCGAAGTGCGGGAAGCCGATGCCGACCATTTCGGCCGCACGTCCGGGTTGACGACGCAGCCTTCGGGCCAGGTGCCGGCCGCCAGTTGCACCACGGATTCGGCGGCCGCGTAGGCCATGTCGGCGGCCGCGCGCTCGTCGGTCCCTGCCGTGTGCGGGGTCAGGACGACCTGATCGAGCCGGGTCAACGGATGGTCGGCGGGCAAAGGCTCGGCGGCGAAAACATCCAGCCCGGCCCCGCCGAGCTTACCCGCTTGGAGGGCCGCGAGCAGAGCCGCTTCATCGACCAGCCCGCCCCGGGCGGTGTTGATCAGCACGGCGTCCGGCTTCATCAGACTCAGAGCCCGAGCGTCGATTAGGTGGCGCGTGGCGGGCGTCAAGGGCGTGTGGAGACTGATCACGTCGGCCGTCCGCAGCAGTTCGTCCATGGAGCACCATTCCACTCCC
>CALLZJ010000187.1 GCA_937858435.1 uncultured bacterium | reverse complement strand
CTTCCTGGCCGACGCCAAGGAGAAGGAACGAGCCCAGGCCCAGGACGACCTGAACGAGGGCCCCAAAGCTCCGGCTCGACTCGACAAGTACGGCAGCGGCCGAACCGAACGGCCACCCGCCGACCGAGAACGGCCCCCGGCCCAGTCCCCGCCTGACTCCAGCGGCAAGAACCGCGGCCCCGGCTAGCTCAGTCTTCCCAGCACAACTCCGCTCCTGCACAGCCAGCCGCCGGCACTTCCCGGCGGCTGGACGCGCTTTGGTGTCACATCGCCCGCGGCAGCAGCGTAGCTTCTTTGGAACTCAAGACGATCACCGCTAGGCCCCAAGCCCAGCGATCCAAGGAGCATACCATGCGTCGCCTGCGTCACACCTTGCTCGCCCTGGCTCTGGGACTGGGAGCCCTGGCCGGCATGGCCCCGGCGGCCGAGCCCCTCGCGGCTCCAGCCGCCGTCACCGCTCCGGCACCCCGACTCCTGGCCGGCCCCGACCTCTATGCCCAGGTGCTGCCCGCGATTGGCTTCATCCGGTCCGAATATGACGAAGCGACGGGCACCGGCACCGGCTGGGTTGTCGATCGGGAGTCCCGCTTGATGGTGACGAATCACCACGTGGTCCACCATCTGGGACGCCGGGCCAACCAGATTCGCGTCTGTTTCCCCGTCCGGGATGAGCAGAACGAGATCATCGCCGAGGCGGCCCACTACCGACGGACGGTGCTGAAGTCCGGGATCAAGGCCCGGGTCGTCTTCACTAGCCCCGAGCGCGACTTGGCCCTCCTACAACTCGACCGGCTGCCCCAGGGGACGAACGCCCTGCCGCTGGCTGCCACGAGCATTCGGCCCGGGGAAGCGGTGGCCTCGGTCGGCAATCCGGCTCGCAGCGAGGCCTGCTGGGTCTTCAACTCGGGGACAGTTCGCCAGATCTACCGGCGGACCTTCCGGGCCAATAAGCAGAACATCGCTGCCCGCATGGTGGAGACTCAGCAGCCTATCGCCAGCGGCGACAGCGGCTCGCCCATGCTCAACTTCAAAGGCGAAGTCGTGGGGGTCATCAGCTCGACCAAGGAAGACGCCCCGCTGTTCAATTACGGCATCGACCTGACGGAACTGCGGGCCTTCCTGGAGCAAGCAGGCACCGGCGATCAGGCCTCCGCTCCGGACCGCACCGACAGCGAGAACTCCGGCCGCGGTGACAAGTATGGCAGTCGGCCACGCTCGTTCAGTGGGATCGCCCGCGCCGCCGACGGCAACGACTAGACCTGGAAGCGACCGGCCCCGCTCATCGAACATCGACACGCCACCCGGCTGGAGCACCTGGCCGGGTGGTTGCATTTATTCTGCGGTCTTCTTGCCCTGGTTGCGGTCGAACCAGCGCCGCAGCCAACGATCGCAGTGGCGATGGGTCGAGTGCAGCAGGATCACCCCTGCCACGCTGTAGCCGAGCATGGCCGTCCACCAGAGCGGCTCGGCTCCGAGCGTGAGTGCGACGTAGACCAGCCCGGGGGGCACGAGGCAGGCTGTCTCCGCGCCGGCAACGGTGTGCAGCAGCCAGGCCACCAGCGGTAGCCCCAGCGTGAGCAACGAGCCTAGGCCGTTGGCTTGCAGCCCCTTGGCGAAGGACCAGTAGCCAGCAGCGAAGTAGCCGCCCCAGAGGATGACGCTGGCCGCCACGGCGGCGCTGGCCTGGCCCAGGGACAAGTGCCCGGCATAGACCGATGCCGCCCAGAGGAGCAAGGCCACGGCCAGATAGCCCCGGCCGCGCTGCCAGGCGGCGGCCAGTGCGGCATAGAGGTAGTCGGTCGCATCCAGTTCAGTGAGCAGGAGCAGTTCCAGACGTCGGCAGCGGTCAGGGATGCTGGAGTCCCAAAGACCATATTGGAAGGCAGCGGGAACGGCCGCCAGGATCACCAGCCCGGTGACCACCCGGGGCACGCCGCCCATGCCCATTCCAACGACGGGGAGGGTACCGCGCCGGCGCCAGGGCGGCCACTGGTCGCCTGCCACGATGTAGGCCGCGTAGATGACGCCGAAGCCCCCCGCCAGATAGAGATTGACCCGCCCCGCATACTCCATGACCCGCTTTACCGCCCACCAGGAAAGCGGCCGCCTGCCGATCGTGCCCCGGCGGCGGCGCTTACTCTCCGTCTTCTGCGTGTAGTGCCGGTCTTGGAAGTGACCTCGCAGCCGCCAGGCACAGCGGAGCACGAATAGCCCGATGACCACAAGCACAACCAACTCGAGCATGACCATCGGCCGCAGTGCGAGCCGCGGCGGGAAGAGGCACCAGGTGGCCAGCAGGGTGAAGGGGTTGTTCTCGTGCATGCCCCGGAGGAAGTCGAGGAAACGCAGCCCCCAGGCGCCGGGCAGGACCGCGAGCCAACTCGGCAGCCGCTCGGCGGCCAACACTCCGACCACGAGGTAGACGAGGATGAGGGCCCCGGCGAGCCGCTCCCCGACGCGCCGAACCCGCACCGATTCATAAGCCCAAGTGGTCAGCCCCAGACCCGTCAGAGCGCCCCAGGAGAAGGGCATGAGGATGAAGACAAAGACGTCGGCCCAGGCGAGCAGGTTGAGCGTGGCCAGGCCGACCAGGAGCGGCAGGACGCTCAGTTGCACCAGCGCGAGCCGGGCCAACCCGACCAGAGCCTCGGACACGAAGACCCGCCGGGGCGACAGAGGGCTCACCAGCAGGAACTCCAGGGCCTGGCTCCGCGGCAACTGGGTCAGACGCCAGCCGATGAGGATCGCCCCCTCGACGATGCCGGCCAGGAGCAAGGTCATGCCGAGCACCAGCGGCCGGGTGGGCCCCTGGGCGAAGGTGCTGGCCACGGTGCCAAGCAATAGATGAACGAGGGCGGTGACGAAGGTGGTCCGCCAACGCGCGGGAGAGCGGACGGCGACGGCGAAGAAAGGTCCGAGCATGACCGGGCGGCCTCAGGGCTGGAAGGACGCCGCCGCGGCGCGTCGCCCTCAGAATACCCATCTTATGCGCTTGGGTGAACAAGGCCCCAAGTCGCCAGCTTCCCCAATCTGCGAAAGTCAGCTTGCGTTGACCCCAGTCGCCCGATGTGCCATAACTTCACCGCAGCCGGGAGGGAGCCCGGTGCGGTGCCTGTTTCAGGATGAGCCATGTTGACGCGCGACTATTTCTTGCTCGCCGGGTTCTGTCTGGTCTTGTTCGGCGTGTCGCTGGTAGGCGGCCGACCGATGACCATGCATGAGTCGGTGTTGCCCCAGTGTACCCGGGAGATGCATGACCGCGGTGATTGGCTCACCCCGCACAGCGGCGGTCGGCCCCGGCTCCATCGCCCGCCCCCACCTCACTGGGGCATCCTGGCCCTGACCTCTCCCTTCGGCCGGGTCGACAGGAACCCCAGCGCCCAGGAGCCGGGGCTGGGAAACTCGACC
>CALLZJ010000186.1 GCA_937858435.1 uncultured bacterium | reverse complement strand
TGAAGGAAGGCGAACCCGTTCTGCTCAATGCTCGGAAGCATGCCGAGCGGATGGACGACTTGAAGGCCTCCGGTTCTGCGGAGCTGAATACGGCCAAGGCCGGCTTCCGCACCAATGGCACGCGGCCGCAGCCCACGGCAACGACCCCCGAGGGTGGCGCCGCGGCCCCGGCTACGCGGCCGACCGGTCCGCGCGGCACGCGGCCCGGCGGCCGTCCCGGCGGCGGCATGCCCGCGTGGGCCTCGCAGCTCACCCCGCAGCAGCAGCAAGAAATCTCCAGCATGTTCCCGCGGCTCGGCGGTGCGTCCCCGGAAGAACGCAAGAAGCTCATTGACGGGCTGAGCGTGTCCCAGAACATCAAGGACGATATCAAAAAGGGGATGCGCGAGCGGGGCCTGGAGATTGCCGACTAACGCAACCGCGGCACCGGCCGCTGCTTGCCCTCATCCACGCTGCAGCCAAGAGTGACATGGCCAAGATTGCACGAGTCATAAACCTGTCGAAGACGTATGAGCTGGAAGGCGGCAGCGTCCATGCCCTACGCGGCGTGAGCCTGGACTTCGAGCAAGGCGACTTCGTGGCCCTCATGGGCCCGTCCGGCTCGGGAAAGTCGACGCTGCTCAACTTGCTGGGTTGCCTGGACCGCCCCTCCTCGGGCCACTACTACCTGGGAACCGAGGACGTGTCGCTCATGGACGACGACCAGCTCTCCGACGTGCGTTCCAAGTACCTGGGCTTCATCTTTCAGTCCTACAACCTCATCGCTCAGTACACCGTCGTCGAGAACATCCAAGTGCCGCTGCTCTACCAGGGTCGGGTCAATGAGCAGACGCGCCAGCGCTGCATCCGCCTGGCCGAGATGGTGGGGCTGGGAGATCGGCTCGACCATCGGCCGGCCCAACTCTCGGGCGGCCAGCAGCAACGCGTCGCCATCGCCCGGTCGCTGGTGAACGACCCGCATGTCATCCTGGCCGACGAAGCCACGGGCAACCTCGACACCCGCACCAGCGTGGAGATTATGGACCTGCTCCTGGGGCTCAACCAGATGGGCAAGACGATCATCATGGTGACGCACGAGAACGATATCGCCGAGTGGGCCGGCCGCGTGGTGCGAATGCGCGACGGCCGCGTCGAGTCGGATGTCCGCAACGACACCGGCGCCCGCATGAAGCACGTGCAAGCGGCCCGGCAGGTGCTGGTGGCCGCCGTCGCCTGAGTCCGACCTCGCTCTGCCCTCCGTCCACTGAAGCTTGTCCGCTAGCCGCCGTCCGTCCATCCCGCGACCGAGAGCCGACCGCATGTCCATGCCATCGACGCCGATCATGACGGTGATCCTCGGGATCGGGTTGCTCCTCTTGGTGCCGCCGCTGATCTGGTTCACCCCGCTGGTGGGGCCCAAGACGCGGGTCAGCATCGTGACGGCGATTCGCAATCTGTGGTTGCACAAGCTCCGTTCGTTTCTTTCGGTGCTCGGCATCATCATCGGCACCGGGGCGGTGATCTCGCTGATGGCCTTTGGCGAAGGCTCGATGCAGGACGCCGTCGAAGCCATCAAGCGGCAAGGTGCCACCAACATCATCGTCATGAGCGTGAAGCCGACCGAGGACGCGAGTGGCGGGGGCCGCCGCAACTTTGTGGCCAAGTACGGCCTCACGGATGATGACCATGAGCGGTTCCGCACCACGATCCCGGACCTGGTCGCATCGCTGCCCCTGCGGATCTTCCCAACCGAGATTCGGCCCGTGCTGGATAGTACGCCCTTCGCGGGACGAGTCGTGGGAACGACCGCACGCTACTCGACGGTGTTCAAGCTGGAAGGGATGGTGGAAGCCGGACGTTTCATCGACGATCAGGACGAAGTGCCCGTGCCGCGCAACGTCGCCGTCATCGGCTCCAACGTGGCCCGAACACTCTTCCCCGGCCAGGAAGCGATCGGCAAGTCGATCAAGTTCGCGGGCAAGGACCGGGCCTTCATCATCGTCGGCGTCCTCAAGGACCGCACGCCCAACACCAGCGGCGCGGAGATCGAGTCCTACAACGACGACGTCTACATTCCCCTGGCCGCCTGCCGGGCCCTCCTGGGCGAGCTGACGATCTTCCGCCAGAGCGGCATGCGGGGCGGCGAGATTGTGCAGCTCAATCAGATCATTCTCACCGTGAAGGACGACGAGCTGGTCCGCCCCGCCGCCGAAATGGTCCGGGCCCAACTCGAGATGTACCACGATCGGGCCCGCAAGGACTGGGACATCAAGATCCCGCTCGACAAGCTCATCGAGGCCCAGGCGACACGTGATCGCTATCGCATCCTGCTGGCCTTTATCGCCGGCATCTCGCTGCTGGTGGGCGGCATCGGCATCATGAACATCATGCTGGCAACGGTTACCGAGCGGACCCGCGAGATCGGCATCCGCCGGGCCCTCGGAGCCAAGCGGAGCGACATCACCTTCCAGTTCCTGGTCGAAGCGCTGGTGCAGACGACCGTGGGCGGGTTGATCGGCGTGGCCATGGGCTTCGCTTGCATCGCCGCGGTGCCCCCGGTGTTTCGGTGGCTCATGGAGATGCGCGTGCCGGTGGCCATCCACGTGCCCAGCGTCTTCATCGCGTTCTTCGTGGCGGGGGCCCGGGGCGTGATCTTTGGCTGGTATCCGAGCCGGCGGGCCGCGGGTCTGGACCCGATCGAAGCCCTGCGCCACGAGTAAGCCCGAAGGCTTCTCCTTGACAAACACACACGGGCCGCCCCGGTGAATGGGGCAGCCCGCGGAGCGTGGTCACGGCGTAGGCTAAGGCCTTGGCTGCTCGGCGGGAGCTGCGCCGGCCTTCTGTTCCCAGCCTTCGAGGCGCGCATTCGGTGGCACGGAAATGGCCCGCGGCGTTGCCTCGCCGAGCGTGAAGATCACCACGAGTTCCTCGCCGGCAACTGGGGGTGGCGGTCCCTTGTCCTCCGCGCTGAGCACCCGACCGCCGACGAAGACGCAGCGGCAGGCGAGTTGTTTGCCGTCCGGCCGCCACTTGGGCTTCCCAAACACAACGGAGATCGGAAGAGCGTCGTGTAGGGAAAGA
>CALLZJ010000185.1 GCA_937858435.1 uncultured bacterium | reverse complement strand
CGGGACCATTTGTCGCGCGTTAGGGTATTGGCGGAGAAGGACTGCGCGGCTGGGGCGTGCAAAGCCCGGCCGCTTTCTTGGAACCGGTGCACAATGACGCGCCGCGCGTTATTGTGCAGGACGTGCAAGATAAACAATAGTTCGGCGAGCGGAGGGTCTGTTGATGGGTGACGTTGCGCGGGGCACGATCAGCGGTGTGCTGTTGGGTCTGGGCCTCGGCTTGGCCGTGTCCGGCCTGCTGGTCGAGTTGGCGGCTGTGGACGCCTCGACCGCCCGACGGCTCTACATCATCGGGTTCGTCATCATGATCCTGACCGCAGTGCCGTTTGTCGGTCGCCGGCGTTCGTCACCGGGGGAGAATAAAAGGGGACAGGCACCTTTAATCTAGCCCTCTTTTCCGTTGACAGCCGGTCCCCTTCGCCTTAACCTCGGAGCCATGCCACGCGCTCCTCGTGCTTCCGTCGGCGGCGTCTGTTATCACGCGATCAATCGCGGCAACGGTCGGCGGCAGGTGTTCCACAAGGATGGCGACTACCAGGCTTTCCTGAAGGCCATCGGCCACGCCTGCGTCGAGATCCCGATGCCGGTGCTGGGCTTTTGCCTGATGCCGAACCATTTCCACCTGGTCCTGCTTCCGAAGGCGGACGGCGATCTTTCGCGGTGGATGCACTGGGTGCAGAACACCCACGTGCGGCGCTACCATCAGCATCACAAGACAAGCGGCCACTTGTGGCAGGGGCGCTTCAAGGGGTTTCCGATAGAAGCGGACGAGCATCTGTTGACCGTGCTGCGGTACGCGGAGCGGAACCCTGTGCGGGCGGGGCTGGTGAAGCGGGCGGAGCAATGGCGGTGGTCGAGCGCCGGGCTGTGGGTTGCGGGGGCGGAGCGGCCGAGCTGGCTGGCGGCGGGCCCCGTGCCGCGGCCGCGCGACTGGCTGGGGTGGGTGAACGCGGCGGTGACGGCGGCGGAAGTGGAGGCCGTGCGGAAGTGCATCGTCCGCGGGGCGCCGTTCGGCGGGGGGGCGTGGGCAGCCCGGACGGCGAAGGAGCTGGGGCTGGAATCGACGCTGCGGCCGCGCGGCCGGCCGAAAAAGGCGGCTGAATAAAACGTGCCTGTCCCCTTTATCATTCTGCGGCCATCACCGCGGGGGCACTGTTCGTCGTGGCGGTGCTCGTGAACTTCTGGAAACGCCGGCTTGTTGCCCGCCAGGTTGCCTAGCGATCTTGCTTCCCCCCTCTCCGAGGCAGCGGGACCAGACTTATAACAGATCGGAAGGAGGCCGCGATGCCACGCTCGACGGCCCCGCCACGGTTGCGCCTGCGCGACCTGGTCGGGCTGGCCCATGGCTGGGAGGAGTTCGCCCATCTGGCGGCGGCACTGCGCGCGGGCCGGAGCGGCACGATCGACGGCGTCTGGGGCTCGTCGGCTCCGCTTGCCGTCGCCGCCCTGGCTTCAGAAGCTCCCGCCGCCCTGCTCGTGGTCCTGCCCCACCCAGCCGACCTCGAGTTTTGGGCCCGCGACCTGGAACCCTCCCTCGGCACTTGCCCCGAACCCTTCCCCGCCTGGGAGCCGGCCCACGCCTTTGCCATCGACGAAATCCAAGCCCGGCGACTCGCCCTGGTCAAGCGGCTCCGCGCGGGCCAACCCGCCCGGCTGCTCACGACCCTGCCGGCGCTGATGCAGCCAATCCCCGGCCCCAAGGCGCTGGCCGCCCTCTGCCGGACCCTCCGCGTCAGTCAGGTCATCGATCCCGAGGAACTGCTGCACTGGCTCGTGAGTCACGGCTACACCCGCCGGGAGACGGTGGAACTGCCGGGAGAGTTCTGCCGCCGCGGCGGCATCGTCGACTTCTATTCCCCCGATGCCGAGGCTCCTTGCCGAATCGAGTTCTTCGGTGACGAGATCGCCAGCCTGCGCCACTTTGCTCCCGAGACGCAGCGGAGCCTGGGCGACCTGGTCGAAGTCGAACTGGCCGGACTGGAGGGCGAGCGGACTCAGGACGAAGAGGCGGCGGCGGCCGCTCCCTTGCGAACGAGCCTGACCTTCAGCCAGAATGCGACGCTCATGAGCATGCTCCCGGCCCAGTCCTGGATCGTGCTCGTCGAGCCGGAGGAACTGAAGGAACAGGGGCAGCAGTTCATGGAGCGGCTGGCCGACCCGCGGGGCTTGTTCACGCTGGAGGGGGCGTGGAGCCAGATGCTGAAGCGGCCGACGGTGGTGCTGGCCCGCATCGCCGCCCCCACGGTCGAGGCGGCCTGCCACCTCCGGGTCGAGTCGGTCGAGCGGCTCAGCGGCGAACTGAAGCACCTGGCCAGCGAACTGGAGAGCCTGGCCGAGCGCAACCAGATCATCGTCGCCTGCCCCACGGAGGGAGAACGACTTAGGCTGGCGGAGATTCTCGGCAATCGGGGGCCCGAGTCGACCGGCAAGCAGCCGCCCGAGTCGGAAGCGCCGCCCCCGCCGGACGCCAAGGCGAAGCGACCCCGCCGCCGAAGCCAGCCCGTCGAGCCGGGGCTCCATCATCATCCGACCTTGCCGATCACCTTGGAACTGGGCCAGATTCACGCGGGCTTTCGGCTGAGTCCGCCCGAGGGACTGGGAGTGGTGGTCGTCAGTGCCCATGAGCTTTTCCGCCGGGAACATCTGACCCAGCGGCGGATGCCCGTCCGCAAGTACGAAACCCGGGCCATCGACAGCTTTCTCGACCTGGCGGAGGGGGAACTGGTCGTTCACGTGGCCCATGGCATCGCTCGCTTCCGGGGCTTGCAGACCATCGAGAGCAAGGGGCAGGTCGGCGAGCATCTGTTGCTCGAATTCGCCGAGGCGACTCGGCTCTATGTTCCGATCGACAAGATCGACCTGGTCCAGAAGTACGTGGGCGGCGGCCGGGCCGAGCCGGAGCTGTCCCGGCTGGGGGGCACGGCCTGGACGCGGCGCAAGGAGAAGGTGGCCCAGGCGGTCGAAGGGCTGGCCACCGAGATGCTCGACCTGCAGGCCCGGCGCGACGGGCTGCCGGGGCTGGCCTGTGGGCCGGACAGCG
Organism: uncultured bacterium; assembly: GCA_937858435.1. GTDB lineage: Bacteria > Planctomycetota > Planctomycetia > Gemmatales > HRBIN36 > CALLZJ01. The sequence continues at coordinate 1,828 of CALLZJ010000185.1, read as the reverse complement.
AATGGCAAAAAGAGTTCGAGGCGGCCTTCCCCTACCAGGAAACACCTGACCAGCTCACCGCCCTGGGCGAGATCAAGGGCGACCTGGAAAGGGCTCGGCCGATGGATCGGCTCATCTGCGGCGACGTGGGCTTCGGCAAGACCGAACTGGCCATCCGCGCCGCCTTCAAGGTGGTCGATCAAGGGCGGCAAGTGGCCGTGCTCGTGCCCACCACTCTCCTGGCCGAGCAGCACCATCGCACCTTCTCCCAGCGGCTGGCCGAGTATCCCTTCCAGGTCGCTTGCCTGTCCCGCTTCCGCACGGCCGGTGAGACCCGCCGCATCTTGCAGGGGCTGGCCGAGGGCAGCATCGACGTGGCCGTCGGCACCCACCGCCTGCTCAGCCGCGACGTCCGCTTCCGCGATCTGGGGCTGGTCGTCATCGACGAGGAGCAGCGGTTCGGCGTCGAGCACAAGGAGCGGCTCAAGAAGCTCCGCCATTCGGTGGACGTGCTTACCATGACGGCCACGCCCATCCCCCGGACCTTGCACTACTCGCTGCTGGGGCTGCGCGACATCTCCAACCTCGAGACGCCGCCCCGGGATCGCCTGGCCATCGAGACCCGCATCCACCGCTTCGACCGGGTGCTCATCCGCCAGGCCATCCTGCGGGAACTCAACCGCGAGGGGCAGGTCTACTTCGTCAACAACCGGGTGCAGAACATCCACGTCTTGACGAAGGAACTGGAGCAGGCCGTGCCCGAAGCCCGCTTCGTCATCGGCCATGGGCAGATGGCAGAGGATGAACTGGAAGAGGCCGTCCTCCGTTTCCTCCGCCGCGAGGCCGACGTACTCGTGGCCACCACGATCATCGAGAACGGGCTCGACATCCCCTCGGCCAACACCATCTTCATCAACGAAGCGGATCAGTATGGCCTGGCCGACTTGCACCAGCTCCGGGGGCGCGTGGGCCGCTCCCATCACCGGGCCTATTGCTACCTGCTCATCGACCCTGCCCGGCAGCCCACGCCGCAGGGGCTGCGCCGGCTCAAGGCCGTCGAGGAGTTCACCGAACTCGGGGCCGGCTTCCGTATCGCCATGCGCGACTTGGAGATTCGCGGAGCGGGCAACATCCTCGGCACCGAGCAGAGCGGCCACATCGCCACGGTCGGCTATGAGCTTTATTGCCAGATGCTGGAAGGGGCGGTCCGCCGGCTCAAAAAGCAGCCGCTCCGCACGGCCCTGGACGTGAACCTGGCTCTGCCCGTCGCCGCCTTCCTGCCCCGGGACTACATCCCCACCGCCCGACTGCGGATGGAGGTCTATCGCCGGCTGGCCCGCACCCGCTCCGTGGAGCGGCTGGCCGACCTCCGGGCCGAGCTGGTCGACCGCTTCGGTCCGGTGCCGGAGCCAACCGAGAATCTGCTTAAGCTACATGAGCTGCGGCTGTTGGCGGCACGCTGGCAAGTGGCGTCGATCCATCTCGAAGAGCGGGACGTGATCCTGGGCTACCGCAATCAGCCCAGCCTCCGGCGGCTGGCCGAGGCGACTGGCGGCCGTATCCGCCTGCTCGACGACGTCAGTGCCTCGCTTCGGCTGCGGGGGGCCAGCGAGGCGAGCCCGGCGGGCCTGCTCGAACTGCTCAAGGCGGTGTTGCAATCTGGAAGTAAATGAGTATAGCTCCGGTCCGGGGAGTCGGACCGTGCCGGGAGCGTGGCGGCCCCCCGCGCCCCTGCCGTGCCCGCCGAGGCAGGCCTGGGTCGGCCGATGCCTCGGCGGCAGGAGTGGCCCATGAAGCGGCACGGATGGCTGGTGGCAGTCGGAGCTTGCCTGTGGGTGGGGAGCGCTGG
>CALLZJ010000184.1 GCA_937858435.1 uncultured bacterium | reverse complement strand
CTTCCATGTTGAACGCGGCCACCAGAGCGCGGTAGTTCATCCAGAAGACGCCGTACCGCTTTTCGTCCGGAAAAGCGCCGCCCGGCTTGACGAGAAAGATGAACTCCGGCGAGAGCGCCACCCCGACGATCCGCAGCCGCTGCAACCGGCCGTTGATGATCGCCGTCACCTCATGGCCCGGCTCCAATCCGTGGGCGTTGGCGAAGCTCTCGCTAACGAGGACCTCATCCCCCTTGTCCAGTTCGGGGAGGCGGCCACGGCGGAGGTAGACTTCGTTGAGCGTCGGGCCGCCGTAGAGCGGCAGGGACAAGAGCCGGCCAATGACGGGTTCGGCCATGCCCGGCACATCGAGATTGACGTCCCGGGCGATGCGGGTCTGGACGGCGGCCACGCCGGGGATTTCCGCCAGCCGGTCGGCCAGCGTGTTCGGCGCCCGCTTGACGTGGGCGAAGGCGTCGGCAAAGCGATGGCGTTCGTAGTAGGTGGCCCGTGTCTGCTCCAGCGACTGCATCGTCGCCATCGACATGACGAAGAAGGCCACCCCGCTCGCCTGGACCAGGATGATGGCGAGGCACTGGCCCCGCACCCCCCACAGATCCCGTAGCATCTTGCGGTCCAGCGCGCGCATCGTCCCGTCTCGGCTGAGGCTTCCACGTGTGGGGCCGGGCTACCAGGATAGGTCGCGGACGGCCACCTTCGTTGCGTTCCGACGCTCCGCCACGATCCGACCGTCCGCCATCGTCAGCACCCGGTCGGCCATCCCGGCGATCGAGGCATTGTGCGTGATCACCGCCGTCGTCGTGCCCAGCGTCCGATTCACGGTCTCGATCGCTTCGAGCACCTGCATGCCCGTCTGAATGTCCAGGGCCCCGGTCGGCTCGTCGCACAGGAGGACGTCGGGCTTCTTGGCGATGGCCCGGGCAATGGCCACCCGCTGCTGCTCGCCGCCCGACAACTGCGAGGGAAAGTGATCGAGCCGCTGGCTGAGCCCGACCAGACCCAGCGCCTCCTCGGGCCGCATCGACTGGGCGGCCATCTCCGTGATCAGAGCCACGTTCTCCCAGGCCGTCAGGCTCGGAATCAAATTGTAGAACTGGAAGACGAAGCCCACGTGCTCCCGGCGATAGCGGGTCAGGCCCGTGTCGGAGGCGGCGGTCAGAATGTGATCGCGATAGCGAACCGTGCCCCCGGTCGGCACGTCGAGACCGCCCAGGATATTGAGCAGCGTCGACTTGCCGCTGCCAGAGTGGCCCAGCAGCACGACGAACTCGCCGGCATAGAGGTCCAGGTCCACGCCCCGCAGCGCATGGACGGCTACCTCCCCCGTGCCGTAGACCTTGGTCAAGCCCCGCGCTTCAAAGACGGCATACTGGCCCGTGTTCCGCTCCAGCACCATCGGTTCGGCCACCGCCATGACTCACTCCGCCTCTCGGCCCCGTTGACCCCACGGCGTTCACCGGCCACGCCTGGCGTCATTCTACGGTCCGAAAGCAACCCCCAGCGCGATGGGCCGCCTGAAACGGTTCTCGAGTTGCCCAGGTTCAAGCTAGTAGTCGGTCTTTTGCCACTGCATCATCGCCAGGGCAAAGACGCCCAGGTTGAAGGGGAAGGAGGTCCAAATCGACAAGCCGGGCCGGAACCAGAACTCGACCCGCCCCGCCTTGTCGGCCTCGGCCTGCCGCTTGCGCACCTGGCGCAGGTCCAGGGCTTCGGCATAGTACTGATGAGCGTTGAGCACGTCGAAGAAGACCATGTTGAGGTCGGCCGGCTTGGGCATGAGCCAGTAACCCGCTTCCACGACCAGACTCTGGCGTGGCCGGGGTTCGGCCAGGACGGCCGCCGCCTGCCCCACTTGCCAGGGCATGGCCAGAGCCCGGAGCAGGTCCACATTTGCCGCCGCCGGGGCCGTCACCAGGTTCCCCACCGCCAGTTGCACCTGGGCCGCAAAGCCGAGTTGGGTCCGCGCTTGCTCCGGCAGTTCGGCCGCGGTTTGCACGTTCTGCAGTTCCGGCAGCACGAGCATGGCATGCCGGCCGTAGTTCATCCCCCAGCACATCAGCCAGAATAGGATCGAACCAAAGACGCAGATGACCGTGCTGCGCGTGAAGACGGCCAGCAGGATCGACACACTGGCGAAGATTGAGAACTGGAGCAAGAGCATCGGGATGGCCAGGAGATAGACTCCCACCCACTCCCCGGTCTTCATGCCCAAGGCAAACCAGGTAGCCAGGACGAACAGGCTCGCCTGGGCCGCGACGAAGGCCACCAGCCCGACGTACTTGCCCAGGAGCAGGAACCAGCGGGGCACGGGCTTGGCCAGCAGCACGGCGGCGTTGCCAGGTTCGAGGAAGCTCGGCATGAAGCCCGCCGTCCAGACCAGGGTGAGCAGAATGCCGGCCGCCCCGGCGACGCCGCCCCCGAGGACGACGAGAATGAACTGCACGGCATCCCGGGCGTCGCGTCCCAGCCGCACCCGCACGGCTCCGAAGCCGAGCGTCACTTCACCCGAGACAATGTCGACGCCGGCCTTGCGCGCCGCTGCCGGGTCCACCGCCAAGGGGTCGTCAGCCGGCAGGAACTGAGCTTCACCCCGCTCCCGGTCGAGCCGTGTGCTGCCCGTGACTCCGACGCTCAGACAGAAGAGGGTGCAGATGGCCGTGACCCCGAGCATCAACCAGAAGATGCCCGAGGCCAGCCCTTGCCGGAAGGTGTCGCGCACCAAGGCCACGAGCACCGCGATCGCTTGCGCACCACTCATGCGGGTGAACCCTCGTAGAGCTTCTGCAGCGCTGCCGCCAGGGGCCGCTGCGGTCCGCCCGCTACCTCGGCCACCGTGCCCAGTTGCACCAGCCGGCCACCGACCATCACGCCCACCCGGTCACACAACTCCTCGACGTCGCTGGTCGAATGGGAGACCAGGAGTACCGTCCGGCCGGACTGCCGCACTTCGCGCACCACGTCATGGAGCAGCCGCCGGCCGAGCAGGTCGAGCCCCTCCAGCGGCTCATCCAGCACCAGCAGTTCCGGCTCATTGACCAGCGCCTGGGCCAGCGCCAGCCGCTGCACCATCCCCTTGCTGAACCGCGCGATCGGCTCGAAGCCCCGGTCGGCCAGTCCCACGCGCTCCAGCAACCGGGGCAGCCGCGCTCGCACGGGCTCCAGCGGCGTCAGCGACAGCACCGCGTAGTAGCGCAAGAGGTCGTAGGCCGACAGGTAGCGGGGAAAGGCCTGATTCTCATGCATGTAGCCCACCCGCGCCAGCGTCTGCCGGTCTCGAGCGGGGCTGCCCAGACGGCGAATCGTGCCTGCCGTCGGCTGGCAGAGGGAGAGCAGCATCTTGATGAGTGTCGTCTTGCCGGCCCGGTTGGGACCGATGAGGCCGAAAACCTCGCCGCGCCGCACCGCCAGCGTCGTCTCGCGCACCGCCGGAAACCAGCGGGGGGGAAAACGGCGGATGCGGTAGTCCTTCCGCACTTTGTCGAATTCAAGCACCAGGTCAGACATGCGGCCTCGCCCTGTGGAGACAACGAACAAGCCCACGGACGGCTCGAGGCGCGTCCGTGGGCTTGGTAGCGCTCACGCCGCGGCTATTCGATCAGCGAGACCGAGTAACCGTCCTGCAAGATGCGGGTAAAGGCCTGCCGCATCATCGCGATCTTGGTCGGACCATCGCCGTAGATCCGCTTGTAAGCGGGGAGCGGCGTGGTCGGGCTCTCCTGCACGTTGCCGATGTACTCCATGTACTGCAGCAGACCCAGCGCGTTGTTGCGGAAGTTCACGGCCGTCGAACCGCTGTTGGCGGGATCGAACAGACTGCCGAACGCCATGCAGTGGATGAGGGCCGGCTTGCGGATCAGCGAGAAACCCGGATAGCTTGGGTCGGTGTCCGGATTGCACAAGACCTGGGCCACTTCCTTGGCCTGGATCATGGGCAAGGTGTCCACCCCCGTGGGCGGCGGCACCGGTCCGCCGACCACATAGTTCGGGAACTCGTTGGCGGAATTGCTCTGGCCCTGGTTGATGTTCCGATTGCGAACCTTGAAGTAGGAGTTGTAGGACCCGTTGGCCTCGAAGATGTCTGAGAGTTGCGTATAGGCCGCCGACAGGCAGGCTCCGTCGGTCTCGAACACCACGACCTTCTGGGCCCCCCGGCGCCCCAGTCCGCCCGCGATCCCGTAGACGCTCGGAAGCTGCGAATAGGTCCGCAAGACCGAATCGCTTGAGCCGATGGCGAACTGGTTATAGGCCATCATCAGACCCATGGCATAGCACGTGCCGGAGACGGCACGGGGCACCAGGTCGTTGGCGGTCTCATAGACGTGCGTCGCTTGCTGATACTGCGGATCGGCCTGGTCGTAGAACCGCGTCGGCCACCAGATGGAATCGATCATCTGGTTGTAATTGCGGCCCAGCGGGGAACGCGCGACGTTGTAGTAGCCCGACTGGAAAGCACCCGAGCCCGGCGCGCCTCCTGATGCCTCCGGACCCCGGCCCGACGGCCGGCTGAAGGCGATCAGCGTGATCTGATCGTTCGGGTGGTTGTTCATCGTATCGCGGATGGCCGCCTGCACACCCATCTTGCACTGCCACATCGGCGCTTCGTAGGCCGTGCCCGGCATCCAGTGGCGATTCATGCTCATGTTGCCGATGAAGTCCATCATCATCATCGGCCCGAACCAGAAGGACGAACGGGGCCGCCGCGGATTGTCGCGGTAGTCCATGTAGGCCATCTGGCTCAGTGGCGGCATCACCATGTTGTAATCAGGCCGCGGGTAGATGTACTGCCGATGGCCCTGACTGTTGTTGTTGTAAGTGGCGTCCGCTCCAAAGCCGGTCCGTGCGGTCACGTTGGTGTACTGCGGCA
>CALLZJ010000183.1 GCA_937858435.1 uncultured bacterium | reverse complement strand
TCGGTCGAAGGGCTGATGCGTAGCCGCTGCGTTGGCCGAACCTTCATTGAAGGCGATCAACGGCTCGATCGGGCCCGCATGAAGTACACCCCGCTCCGTGAGGTACTCCGGGGCAAGCGGGTGCTGCTTGTCGAAGATACCATCGTCCGCAGCACCACCATGCAGACGCTGGTCAAGCTGATTCGCGACGTCGGCCGGGCTCGGGAACTGCACGTTCGGGTGGCCTGCCCCCCCATCGTCGCCCCGTGCTTCTACGGCATCGACATGTCCACGCTCGGCGAACTCTTCGCGCCCAAGTACCAGGCGGGAGACCACATCACCGTCGAGGAACAGCAGCGCATGGCCCGCGATCTGGGGGCCGACTCCCTCCGCTACCTGCCGGTCGAGTCGATTGCCCGCTGCATCGGGCTGCCGGCCCAGCACATTTGCCAGGCCTGCATCGGCGGCGAGTATCCCACGCCCAAGGGGCAGGAGCTATTCCAACTCGCGCTGCGCCGCCGCCATCAGTCTGCGACCCGCACCTATGAAGCCGAGGTCCCGGTCCGCACCTGCTGAGTGAGCCGCGACCGCACGGGGCCCCGCTCGCGCTGGAGTCACCGCATGTCGGCCTTGAACCTGCCCCTCTTCACCGCCGATGGCCGTGCCGATCCTTACCTCGCCGCCCTCGCCCGGACTCCGGACGTGCGGCTCACGGCCATCTGCGATCCCATGCCGCGCCTCGCGGAGCAGGCGGCCGCCGGCTGGGGCGCCCGCGTCGTCGCTCAGAGCCAGGAGTTGTTCGCCGGCGATCGGCCCGACGCCCTCCTGGTGACGGTCCCCAGCCGTCTCCTGGGCGACGTGCTCGAACAGGCCGTGGCCCACCGCGTTCCTTTCTTCGTGGAGCCGCCCGGTGCCCTGGACTGGGATGCCGCCCGCCGGCTGGTGCAGCCCCTCTCCGATGCTCCCCTGGTCACCGCGGTCGGCATGCGGCTGCGCTGGACCGACGTGGTGCGTGAAGCGAAGGCGTACCTGGGCGATGGGCCGCCGCCGCTGGGCCATGGCTGCTGGCTGACCGGCGGAGTGGACGAACTCGCCGACGTGTCGAGCCTCCTGTGGAACGAGGGTTGCCAGTGGCTCGACCTGTGGCGTTACCTGCTGGGTGAGATCGAGGCCGTGGCCGCCGCTCAGACAGGAACATCCGGGCTGGCCGTGACTTTGCGAAGCACGAGCGGCGGCGTGGGTGCCTTCACCGTGTCGGCCCTCCCGGCCCCCATGCCTCGGATCGAATTCGAGACGATGGGCGAGGGGTGGTCTCTCCGTGTGGGGCGTAGTGGGTTTGATCCGAATGCGGAGTTGAGCCTGCACGAGCCTGCCAAGACTACCACGTTACGTCAGGTCAACGAACCCTGGACGGAGATGCTGGAGGCCTTTCTCGAAGCGGTGCGGACCCGAAACCCCGCGGCAGTCGGCCCGACGTTCCCGGAGTCGGCCACGACGCTTGCCGTCGCCGAGGCCGTACGGCGTGCGGTCCAGCAGCAGCGCTGGGTGGAACTGGCCGAGGTCACCGGCACTCGATCGGCTACAGACGCTCCACCCACTCCCGAGTAGCGTACTTCGATTCGACGAGCCCCTGTGCCGCCGTCAGCGGAACGGCCTCGGCGGGCAGCGGCTCGGTGGCTCCCCATCCAGCCCGCAGACGTTGGGCCACCTCGGACGCCGGCATGGCCAATTGGGTCACGAAATCCAAGTGGAGGCGGTCGCCGCGGTAGTCGGGCCGGCGGGTCGGCTCACGCAGGCTGGCCAGGAGTTCAAGGTCGAGCTCAAGCAGCAGCGTGCCGTGATGGAGCAAGTAGCGTCGGGCACGCCTCTGGGCACTACCGCCGACCTTGCGTTCTCCCACGGCCAGGTCGCTGCTGCCGCGAAAGTCCACGGTCATCGCCGGGGTCGAGACTTGCCTGGCCACCTGAGTCATGATCCAGCGGTTGGCCCCAACGACCGAGCCTAGGTCGGGATGGCGATCGAGCCGCAGGATCAGGCTGAAGCACAAGCAGCCGGGCCCGAGGACGACCGTGCCCCCACCACTGCAGCGCCGGGCCAGTTCCAGGCCCTGGGCGGTCGCCCGGTCCCGATCGACGTCGGCATCGAGTCGGCCTGCGGCGCCGAGCACGATGGCAGGCTCCGGACGCTCCCAAACCCGTAGAACCTCGCCGATCGTGCCCGCTTCGGCTGCCTGGAGCAGCGTCTCATCCAGGGCCAGATCGGCCGCGATGGTGGCCAGGGTTAGGGGAAGGAAGTGCATAAGCGGGCAGGCCCTCAAGGCGCGGCAGCATCCGGATGCCAGCCACCCTTGTTGTGGTCGGCGGTGCCGCGGTCGGCCCCGCCCAGTTTCGTCAGCCATTCGGCACGGACGGCATCGAAGCGGCCTGCCTCGATGGCGTGCCGCAACTGTCCCATGAGCCCCAGGTAGAAAGCGATGTTGTGCAGGCTGACCAGTGTGGGGCCGAGCATCTCGCCGGCACTGAATAGGTGATGGAGATAGGCCCGGCTAAAGTGTTGACAGGTGTAGCAGCCACACTCGGGGTCGAGCGGGCTCGGATCGGTGCGATGTCCAGCATTGCGAAGTTTCACCGTGCCGCTGGCGGTGAAGGCCTGGGCGTTGCGGCCGTTGCGGGTCGGCAACACACAGTCGAACAGGTCGATCCCTCGGGCCACCCCTTCGATCAGGTCGGCCGGCGTGCCCACGCCCATGAGGTAACGTGGCTTGTCCGTCGGCAAGGCGGCGGCAGCCTCGTCCAGCACCGCCAGCATTTGTGCGGTCGGCTCCCCCACGCTGAACCCGCCCAGGGCATAGCCCGGAAAGTCGAGCTTGATCAGGGCCTCGGCACAGGCGATGCGCCAAGCCGGGTTCAGCCCACCTTGGACGATGCCAAAGAGGGCCTGGTCGGACCGGCGCTGGGCAGCCCGGCAGCGCTCCGCCCACTGCAGTGTCCGCCGCATGGCCTCCTGGATGGCGGGCTCGGCATCGACCGAGGAAGGACATTCATCCAGGCACATGATGATGTCCGCGCCGAGTTGCTCCTGGATGGCGATGGCCCGCTCGGGGGTCAGCTCCAGGGGCCGGCCGTCGATGTGGGAGCGAAAGCGAACGCCAGCATCGGAGATGTCCCGCTTCTCGGCCAGGCTGAAGACCTGATAACCGCCCGAGTCGGTGAGGATGGGGCGCGACCAATGCATGAAGCGATGCAAGCCGCCCAGGTCGGCGATCAGTTCGGACCCCGGGCGCAGGGCCAGATGGTAGGTGTTGGCCAGGATCAAGTGGGCGTCGAGGTCGAGCAGTTGGGCGGGGGTAAGCCCCTTGACCGTGGCCGCCGTGCCGACGGGCATGAAGATGGGGGTTTCGACAGGCCCGTGGGGCGTGGTGAGTCGGCCACGGCGGGCTTGGCCGTCTGTCGCCAGCAGCGTGAACGAGAGGGCCATGCCGCTCCCCAGAAAGCACAACCCACGGCGACGGCCGTGGGTTGGCGGAGGTTTGATCGCGCCCGGCCGCTAGGCCTTGGGCGGAATCCGCATGCCGTAGAACGACCGCCACACAAACATCAGCCCCAAGAGCGCCATGAAGACGCCGACGTAGGGCATGTAGTTGGTGGAGTTCGTGTCCTTGGCATGCTTGGCGACCTCAACGGCGATTTCTACTGCCAAGAGGCCGAACAAGGTCGAGAACTTGATGATCGGGTTGAGTGAAACGGACGTCGTGTCCTTGAACGGATCGCCGACCGTGTCGCCGATCACCGTGGCGGCGTGGAGCGGCGTGCCCTTCTCACGCAGGTCGACCTCGACCAGCTTCTTGGCATTGTCCCAGGCGCCGCCGGCATTCGCCATATAGATGGCCTGGAACAAGCCGAACACCGCGATGGCGACCAGGTAGGCCACGAAGAAGTTCGGATCGAAGAACGCAAATGCCAATGTCAGGGCCATGAGGGCGATGAAGATGTTCCACATGCCGCTCTGGGCGTACTCGGTGCAGATGCGGACGACGGTCTTCGAATCCTCGATGTCCGCCTCCTTCTTGTCGAGCTTCATGTTCTTCTTGATGTACTCGACCGCCCGGTACGCGCCGGTGGTGACGGCCTGCATCGAAGCGCCGGAGAACCAGTAGATCACCGAGCCGCCGCAGATGAAGCCCAGGAGCACCGGGGCGTCCGTCAGGCTGAGTTGGAGCAGGCCTTGCTTGCCCAGCAGCAGGATGATCGAGAAGATCATGGTCGTAGCGCCGACAACGGCCGTGCCGATGAGCACCGGCTTGGCCGTGGCCTTGAAGGTATTGCCGGCCGAGTCGTTGGCCTCCAGGTAGTGCTTGCCCCGTTCGAAGTCGGGCTCGAAGCCGAAGGCCCGCTTGATCTCTTCCTTGATGCCCGGGATGCTTTCCGTCTGGGCCAATTCGAAGATCGATTGGGCGTTATCGGTGACCGGGCCATAGCTGTCGACCGCGATCGTGACCGGCCCCATGCACAGGAAGCCGAACGCCACCAGGCCGAAGGCGAAGATCGAGCCAACGGGCACGAGCGGTCCGTTCTGGACAAGCTGGACGCTCATGATCGCGTCCAGGCCCAGGGTGCTAATCCAGAACGCGACGGCCATCAGCCCGGAGATGAGCATGCCCTTCCAAAAGGCGCTGAAGTTGTCCGCCACGATGCCCGAGAGGATGGTCAGCGAGGCGCCGCCTTCCCGCGAGGCCGTCACGATCTCATGCACGTGCTTGGAATGGGAACTGGTGAAGACCTTAGTGAACTCGGGAATGAGCACAGCCGCCAACGTGCCACAACTGATGATCACCGCCAGTTGCCACCACAATTCGGGCAGCGCCTTGCCGCCCACGGACATGTCGT
>CALLZJ010000182.1 GCA_937858435.1 uncultured bacterium | reverse complement strand
CGCCGCCGCCGGCGCCAGTGCCGCCGAGGAGAGGGTGCTCGAACTCGTGCAGCGCCTGGAACGCAAGCATGGCGGCATCAGGGATGAGCACGTCATCCGCGAGGAAGACGTCCGCTTCGCCCTGCCCAAGGAACTGCGGGCCGACACCATCCCTTTGCTCATGCGGTCCTGAGGTCCATGATTTTGAAAGGTGCGGGCTGACGGCAGCCGATCAGGTCGGCCAGCTTCCTCAACCCAAGATGCCGGCCGGGAAGGGGTCGCGGGGATCGAGGAGCAGCGTACTCTCCGCCGTGACGTAAGCGGCCCCGGTGATCGTGGGCCAGATGCCGGCCTCCGCTGGGGCGTAGACGCCTTCGAAGACGGTGCCGAGCACGCTCTCTTGCCGCCAGATCGCACCGGGGGCCAGGGTCCCAGCGGCAGCCAGGCAGGCCAGCTTGGCACTGGTCCCCGTACCGCAGGGTGAGCGGTCGTAAGCCTTGCCCGGGCACAGGACGAAGTTGCGGGCGTGATTCACTGCAGTGCGGGCCGGTCCGATCAACTCAATGTGATCGATCTCAGCTCCTTCCGCGCCGGTGATGCCGTTCCGGGTCAAAGACTGCCGAATGTCCCAAGTGGCGGCCGTCAACTCGTCGACCCGGCTCAGTTCGAGGGGCAGATCCAGGTCGCCGGTGAGGAAGAACCAGTTGCCGCCCCAGGCGATGTCGCCACGGACCCGGCCATGGGCTGCCGTCTGCACCTCAGCGCCAGCCAGGAACCGGTAGCTGCGGACGTTGTGTACGCTGACCCGGCCGTCGGGGTGCAACTCAGCCGCGACGACGCCGACGGGGGTTTCGAAGCGGTGGCGGCCGGTGGCAAGCTGTCTGCGGTACGCCAGCGTGGCCACAACTCCCATGAGCCCATGGCCACACATGCCGAGCAGGCCGACGTTGTTGAAGAAGATCACGCCGGTGGCACAGTCGGGCTGCTGGGCCGGACAGAGCAGGGCACCCACGAGCACGTCGGAGCCGCGCGGCTCCCGGACCACCAGCGAACGGAAGTCGTCGTGATGTGCCGCGAGCCGGGCCGCTTGGTCGGCGCCGCTGCCGGGGCGGAGGTCGGGCCCCCCCGCCACGACGAGGCGGGTCGGTTCGCCGGCCGTGTGGCTATCAACGACCTCGATGCGGCGGGTCATGGCTCGGCTTCGGTCAGCGGGGGTTGGGTGTGTCGCCCGTAGCCGGTGCCTCCGCGGCCTTGGTCGGCGTGGGGGCAGGGGGGGCAGCCGGGGTCGGCGTCGCCGACGTGGGCGTTCCCGTCGGCGGAGTCCGGGGGCCCGCTGGACGGACGCCACCCGGAGAGGGCCGGACCAACGTGGCAGGCCCCGGGGCCACTTCCCGACCGCTTACTTCGAAGCAGACCATCTCCTCGTGATTGCGGAGATAGAGCCGGCCGTTCGCCAGGGCCGGAGGATTCCAGGTCTTGCTGCCCTTCTTGAGCGCGGTGAGGGTAGGCACGCTCCCCGAACCCGTACCGCCGCCCGTGGCCGGCACCAGATGGACCTTGCCATTCTCGGCCATGACCACGATGTGCTGGCCAGCCAGCAGAATCTGACCATGGCCATACCGCCCCTCGCGCCACTGCCGATCCCCCGTGACCAGGAGCAGGCAAGTGAGGACGCCTTCGTCGAGACCGAAGATGTAAGGGCCGGCAACCACCGGGCTGGTGAACTTGCACTTCATCGACGTGTTCTTCCAGAGCTGGTCGACGCTCCATTTGCCGTCCGTTTTGCTGACCTGCAAGAGGGCACAGCCCACGCCGTATCCGGAGCTGATGAAGACCTGGTCGGTGCCGATCACCAGCGGCTGAGCGACGTTGATGTCCATATTCACAGGCCAGGGGAAGCGCCACAGTTCACCCTTGCCCTCGGGATCGTAGCCGGCGATGCCCACGCCGTCGAAGAGGACAAGCTGGCGCTCACCCAGCAGGGTAGCGAGTTGAGGCGAGCTATAGCCGCCTTTGTGGTCGCCCTGAGCCCATTTCAGCTTGCCGGTCTGGCACTCGTATGCAAGGATCGCCCGGCCCTTCGCCGCCGGGGTCTGAGCCCCTGGCGTGACGACGACCACATCGTCGTAAACCAGCGGCGAACCGGCCATGCCCCAGTCCAGGTTTTCGTTGTTCTCCAGGATGTTGGCCGTCCACTTCTCCGTGCCGGTGGCGCTGTCGAGGCAGACGAGCCGCCCCGTGGCTCCCAGCGCGTAGACGTTGCCGTCGGCGATGGTCGGCGTGGCCCTGGGACCATCTCCACCGAGCGGCTCGGAGAAGCGGCCGACTTGCTCGTAGACCCAGCGCTCGGCACCCGTGTCGGCGTCGTAGCAGACGACGGCTTCCTTGTCGCCGCGTTGCTCGATGGTGACCGCCCATTTGCCGACGACGGCGAAGGCCGCGTAGCCCAGGCCGCACGGCTGCCGCCAGAGTTCCTTCGGAGCAACATCGTTCCAGTTGGTGTTGAGAACAAAGCCCTGAACGACCCCGTCCCGCTGCTGACCGCGGAAGGCGGGCCAGTCGCGCGGGCCGATCTTGGTCAGGTCCACTTCGCCGACCGCCTTGGCCTGCTGAGCCCGGGCGGCGCGGACAATCTCTTCCTGCCGCGTCTGCCAGCGGAATTCCAGGGAGGGCTGCATATCGCCGGTGAACTGGACGTCGCGGACTGAACCTACCAGGGCGGCGAGCAGGACGACCGGGAGCAACCGGACGACCCAGGGCCAACCCGATTGGAGCAGGAACCAGAGAGCGATGAAGACGGTTGCGCCAACGCCGGTCATGATGCTGGCGAACATGCGGGTGCCACGCTCCGGTTGCTCGCCGGGCAAGGCCCAGATGACCCCAATCGCCACGAGAGACAGCAGGCCGAGGACGAGGGGCAGTTGACGCAGCCAGGACCGGCGGCGTTCAGGCGATTCGGCAGTGGACATGGGATCTCTCCCGCGGGGCAAGACGGCAGGGGGTAGCGAAATTTCTCACCGGAAAGTGACCTGGGTAGTATACTGAAGCTGCAGCCGATTGCCTCGCAACGCCCCGCCGGCAGGAGCACGCCCAATGGAAATCACGTTCTCGCAGTGGCTGACCAGTGAGTGGACTCTCTACGCCCTCGCCTCGGTCATCGGCGTCGTCGCCATCTACTATGTGTTCGTCCGCGGCAAGCTCGACAAGCCCGCTCAGTGAGCCGCTGCCTGCCCGTGGCATGACCCGGCCTGAACCGATCGACCTCGACGCCAACGCCACCACGGCGGTCCTGCCTGAAGTGGTGTCGGCCATGGCTCCGTTTTGGCAGGCGCGGAGCGGCAACCCCGCCAGCGCCCATCGTCTGGGTCAACTCGCCCGGCAGGCCCTCGAAGAGGCCCGGGAGCGGATCGCTCATCTGATCGACGCGGCGCCCGCCTCGGTCGTCTTCACCAGCGGCGCGACCGAAGCGAACAACACGGCACTGCGCGGCCTCCTGCCCGACCGGCCGGAGCCGGGCCGACGCCACATCCTCACCACGCCGCTCGAACATCCCTCCGTGAGCGAAGTGCTGGCCCAACTGGCGAGGCTGGGCTTCGAGGTCGAGTCGGTCCCGGCGACCACGAAGGGAACCGTGTCCCCCACGGCCTTTCGTGAGCGGCTGCGGCCCGAGACCTGCCTGGCCGTCGCCATGCTCGCCAACCACGAGACGGGCGCCCTACTGCCCGTGGCCGAGTTAGCCCGAGGGCTGGTATCGGACCCTCCCGCCCGTCCGGTGCCCGTTCACTGCGATGCCGCCCAGGCTGTGGGCAAAGTCCCCGTCTCCTTCCGGCAACTGGACGTGGCTACGCTCAGTGCCAGTGCCCACAAGTTTCATGGACCGCAAGGAGTGGGCTTCCTGGTGGTGCGGCCCGAGGTGAATCTCCGGCCCTGGCTCTGGGGCGGCCATCAGCAGCAAGGCCGTCGGCCAGGCACGGAACCAGTTGCTCTCGCCGTCGGGTGTGCCGTCGCTCTGGAACTCGCGGTTCGAGATCGAGACCGGCGCCTGGCCCATCTCGGCCGCCTGCGCGCCATCTTTCTCGAAGCCGTCAGGCAAGCCCGTCCGGCGCCGATCGTCAATGGACCCGCCGAGGCTGACGCCGGGCTGGTCCATACGCTCAATCTCTCCTTTCCTGGCCTACCGGCCGCGTTGCTCCTGATGCGTCTCGACCTGGCGGGAGTGGCCTGTTCGGCCGGCTCAGCCTGTTCCTCCGGTTCGCTCTTACCCTCACCGGTGCTCGCCGCCATGGGGTTGGAGCCGGCTCGGCTTGAATCTGCCGTGCGCTTCAGCTTTCCCTGCACGCTCACGGAGGAAAAAGCTCGGCAGGCCGGGGCGATCGTGGTCCGTGAAGTGGCGGCCCTCCAGGCCGCCCAGGCCGAGCCGTGACCCGTCCCTTCACAGAGCCCACAACCGGGTTGTATACGTTCGTTCATTATGGTAGATTACGGAGGTGCCTGAGCGGTCCGGAGGGCAGTTGGGGGCTAGTCGGGGTGGCCGCGGACCGCGGTCCAGAGCCCCACATGAGCGCCGGGAAGCGTGGCATGGTCCAGAAGCGCTGTGAAATCCACGTGGCGCGAGTGTCCAAGCGTGCAAAACACCCTTCTGGAAAGCCGTGGCGGGAGCGCCCAGAGGCGTGGCGACCCCGTGGCGAGCCCTCCAGACCCCGTCGACAGGCCGTGGAAACCCCACAAGACCCCCCTTGGCGAGGCCTGGCAAGTGCTACTTCACCTTCGCGCTCTTCATTGTTCCTGGTAGACTGGGAAAGCTGACCAGCGATCTGCCGGGCCCGGGCGTCGGAATGCCCTTGGCCCGGTGCCTGAGACTGGGGATCGGGAATGTCAGACAAGGACGCCGCCGCTCCGACCGGAGCCGCTCGCATGCCGCCGGTCTGGGTTCGCATGCTCATATCGGTGCTCGTTTGCGGCCATCTCACGGCGGTGCTGCTCACCGTGTCGGGGGCGTCGTCCGCGGCCTTCCCTGCTCCGGCCCCGCTCTCCAACGGCGCCCGGGAAGTGCGGCCGTATCTGCAAAGCATCTTCATGACCAATGCCTATCGCTTCTATGCCCCCGACCCGGGGCCTTGCGATTTGCTCTGGGTCTGTTTCCACTACACCGATGGCTCGACCCGATGGAAAGAAATGCCGCGGCGGGCCGACTTCCCCTTGAGGATGCCCTTCCAGCGCCAACTCGCGCTCTTGCTCCTGCTCAACATGTACTTTGAGCCGGCACCGGCCTTCGACCCCGACACGCCGGAGGCCACCGCGGCCGCACTCATGCCCGTTGCCGTCGGCGTGCCGCGCGTCCGGCTTACCGACACCGGCCGCATCCTCTTCCGTTCGATCATCCGCCATCTGGCGCGGCTGCCGGGCTTCGACCAGACCGCCAGCGGCGCCACGCTCAAGACACTCGACGCCTACCGCGTCCGGCATCTGGTCATCACTCCCCAGCAGGTGCGGCTTGGCTGGCGGTACGACGATCCCCGGCTCTACATCGTGGAGCACATGGGCACCTACACGCCGACGGGCAGCCGGGCCTCCGCCCCGGAGGACAAGCCGTTCCAGGCCCGGAACATCGAGGGGATCCTGGCCGAAATCGTGCAGGATCAACTGGCTCCGCGGCTGGACCCGGCGACCCGGGCCGACCCGAACAAGTTGGAAGCCGCCCTGGAAGCGTTCGGCCTGCCCACGCCCTTCCGCTGGCCGCTGCTGAAGTCGCCGCAGCTCTTCGACATCCGAGCTCGGGTGGACCTGGAGCGGGAGTTCGTGCGGACCGTGATGGCCGAAGACAAGGTTGAGATGCGCCCGTGGTCCGTGACGGGCAATCCGCTATCCCCCGTGATCAACGCCCCGCGCATGGGCTCGGAGCAGACGACCGTACCACCCTCGCCACGCTGACGCGCGGGCGGTGTCGCAGGACCAAACCATGAGCGAAGTGCTGCGGGCCCTATCGGCCTACCTGGTCAACTTGGGCGGTGAGTTCAGTCGTGGCTGGAGCCGATTTTGGTTTGAGCCCCGGCCTCCCACCACGCTCGGCATGATCCGCATCTGCACCGGCCTCGTGCTGCTCTACGTGCATCTGACCACGCTGCCCTGGCTGCAGGACATCGTGGGGCCCGAGGCCTGGATCGACCAGCAAGCGACCCGGGAACTCACGGAGCTGCCGAACTCCCTGGGCCAGAAACTCGAGCAACGAGCCGACCAGTATGCGGCCGCGTTGGGGGCCGAGGGACTCGACGACGTTCGCCGCCACATCGCCAGCCAGGTCGAATGGAGTCGCTGGTATGCCATCAGCGTCTGGCGCTGGGTGCAAGACCCGACGGCGATTTGGGTGGGGCACGGCCTATTCATCGTGGCCCTGTTCGCCTTCACGCTGGGCCTCTTCAGCCGCGTGGCTGCCGTGCTGGTCTGGTACGGCCACCTGAGCTACATCCAGCGCGGCTACCTCGTGTGGTACGGCATGGATGCGATTCTGCTCATGCTCACGTTCTACCTCATGTTCGCGCCGATCGGCGGCGCTCTCGCCCTGGACTGCCTGCGCCGCCGCCGGACCGGCGAACCGGTTAACTGGTTCGGCCAGCCGGCCTGGACCGTCACCGTGGTCACGCGGCTGATCCAGATTCACATGTGCATCGTCTACCTGTGCGCGGGCATCTCCAAGCTGCAGGGACCCACCTGGTGGAACGGTACCGCGACCTGGATCACGATGAACACGTATGAGTTCCTGCTGTTCGACATGCGCTGGCTCGGCACTTGGCCCGACCTGGCCTGGCAAGTGATCTGCACCTCCTTCACCTATGCCACGCTCATCTTCGAGATCGGCTTCTGTTTCTGTGTCTGGAGTCGGCGGCTTCGGCCGATTGTCCTCTTCGCCGCCTTACTCCTCCACGCGGGGATCGGCGCGTTCATGGGATTGACCTCGTTTGGGTTGATCATGCTCACCGCCTGCCTCTCGTTCGTGGAGCCCGCAGGGATGCAGTGGTTCGTGAGCCGACTTTGGCCGGGCACGCAAACGTCACCTCCGGTCCCTCCAACTTCCTAACGAACGTCCAGCCGAGTACGTCGTTGCCGAGTTCACGATCGGGTTCCGCGGCACCGTTCTCCGAATAGACGGGGGATGAGTGCGGCCAAGACCGCGAGAATTAAATCCGCGCCATGCGGCACAAGTGGTTTCCGAGCGGGCTAGGCGTTTAACGCTGAACACGCAAGGAGACGAACATGGCGATCCAGTTGGCGGAGTCCGTGGGCAAGTGGGGTAAGAACAAGCCCGTTGACGTCATGACCGTGCAGGTCCATCTGAACCGAGTGCCATCCGAGTGGGGCGGTCCTAAGCCGTCCCTCGATCCCGACTCGAAGGTCGGACCGCTCACCATCGGGGCCATTGCCCGCTTCCAGAAGCACCACTTTGGCTGGAGCGACGGGCGCATCGACCCCGGCCAGAAAACGCACCGCAAGCTCGAGGAAGTGGTGGCGAATCAGCCCCCCGTGTTCGACGTGCATGTGAATGGCGATCCACTCGCCTCGCCCCTGGGCTGGCCCGACCCGGCTCTCCAGGCGAGCATGCTCGAACGCATCCTCGATCACCTGTCGCGCACCGAGATTCCCACGCTCGACGTGGCTTCCTGGCTCAAGGGGCTCAGCCCGGCTCGGCTCACCGCGATCGATGTGGCCTTGCAAGAAGCCATCCCCTATCCCGGCCGCGTCAGCGACCTGATGACGAGCCGGCAGGTCGACCCCGTCGACGGCAAGACCAAGCGCTGCCGGATCGGCTGGCCCCGTCTCAAGGAGTACTTCGACGAGGCGATGCAGGGTTTCCTCGCCGCACGCTGGCACAAGGACGAAGTGCGCGAGGGCATTCTGTGCTGGAACAAGCGCGTGATCGAGTCCGGCGGTCAGCCCGGCGGCAAGATGCCGCAGGAAGCTGGCACGACCGAGGGCATCCAGTGGTGCGGCATCTTTACGACCTGGGTCTACCGGCGCTCGCAGGCCCGCTGGCCAAACTTCCGCCATCGGCCGCTGCGCTGGATGTCGCCCATGATGAGCATGCCGCTGCAAGTCGCCATGGAACTCAAGTTCGGGGACAAGCTCGACCTGAGGCCGGGCGACGTGGGGGTGATCCAGCACCGCACGCATCACTTCGTCATCATTTCGCCGATTCTGGGCGGGGCCAAGCCCAAGGATCAATTCGTGTGGATCGTCAGTGCCAACGACGAATACCAGAGCGTGCTGGTCAAGACGATGAAGGTGGACAAGATTCTCTCGCGCTACAGTGCCGACGACATTTTCATCTAAGTGCCGCGCGGCGGGCCTGGACCGGCGCGGCGCCGTTCGTGCCGGCCCAGGTCTGGTCTACCGCCCCTTGGCCCCTGTATGCTAACGACAGGGGTTCGACCAAGGAGGAGGCGCCGTGTCCGCTCCCACGACTCACAACCGCAGCGAACTGGAAAGCGTGGCCCGGAGGCTGCGCCGCCACATCATCACCAGCACCACGGCGGCCGGTTCCGGCCATCCTACTAGCTCGCTCTCCGCGGTCGAGGTGGTGACGGCGTTGTACTTTGGTGGCATCCTCCGCTACAACCCCCGGGCCCCGCAGGACCCCCGCCGCGACCGCTTCATCATGAGCAAGGGGCACGCCGCCCCCTTGCTCTATGCCGCCTTGGCCGAGGCGGGCTTCTTCCCCGTGAGCGATCTCGCCACGCTGCGGAAGCTCGGCAGCGCCTTGGAAGGCCATCCCAACCTGCGGCGGCTGCCCGGCGTCGAGGCCAGCACCGGCTCGCTGGGCCAGGGGCTCTCCATCGGGCTGGGACATGCCCTGGCCGCTCGGCTGGACGGGCACGATGCCCGCGTCTTCGTGCTGCTCGGTGACGGCGAAATCAATGAAGGTCAGGTCTGGGAGGCCGTCATGGCGGCCGGCAAGTACCGGGCCGGCAACCTCATCGCCATCGTCGACCGCAACGGCTACCAGCAGACGGGCGCGGCCAACGACGTGCTGGACCTGGAGCCGCTGGTTCCCAAGTGGGAGGCGTTCGGCTGGCAGGCGGCCGACATTAGCGGGCACGATCTCGAAGCGGTTGGGACTGCACTGCGCCGGGCCTGTGAGGGCGGCGACCGTCCGAACGTGATCATCGCCCGTACCGAGAAGGGCTACCCGATCACGGGGCTCCTCAGCGAGAAGAACTACCATGGCAAGCCCCTATCGGCGGCCGACGCGGAAAGGGCCCTGAGCGTAATCGGCGCCTGATCCCCCCATGAGGCAGGTCTGATGAACATCCGCTGCCCCCTGGGGCACGTGCTGGAGCTTGACGACGCCGACGCCGAAGCGCAGGTGGCCTGCCCGGTGTGCGACGCCGTGTTCGAGGCTCCGCCCCTGCCGATGGCGATGCCAGTAGCTCTGCCCGTGGGCGAGCTTGTCGATCCGCGGCAGGGGATGATGTCGCTGCGCGAAGTGGACACAGCCGCCATCGTTTCCCGGCTCCAGCCCCACTTCTCGGCCCTGGGCCGGGTCCGGCTGGGCATCGGCTTCCATCTAGCAAAGATCTACGCCACCTTGATCGGCATCACGGTGTTGACCATCAGCATGGTGGTCGTTGTGGGGACGATGATCCAGGCGCAGGGTCAAGGGCCGCCGCGTCGAGGTCAAATGGCTCGGGTCGATATCGAGCGGGTGGTGTCGGAAAGCCCGACGTTGGTGGTCATGTTCCTCGCGGTGGCGGTCGTGCCGCCGATTCTAGGCATCATCGGCTCTTGGCTCTGCACGGGGGTGCCGCGCGAGAGCGGGGCTTCAGGGCCGATCGCCACGGCCCTGATCGCGGACAAACTGCACATCGCCCTGGCCCTGGTGGCGCCGCTGTTAGCTCCGCCAGTCCGCAGCTTGGAGCCGATGCTCGGGGTGTTGTTGCATCTGGTCGCCTTTGTCGCCTTCATGAACTTCCTGCGCAACCTAGCGGGGTTCTGCGGGCGGGGTGACCTGGCGGAACGGGCTCGGCTCCTTCTGCACTGGCCTTACCTGTTGGCGTGCGGCGGCGTGATTCTCTTCGTCCTGACCCTGGTGATCGCCGCCATCAACCCCATCGGCATCGCCTTGCTCGCGGCGGGGGGGCTGGGGGGGGGGGTTGGGGTCTTCATGTGGGTGGTCCGTTACATCCTGCTGCTGCACGAACTGCGCGCGGTGCTGCTACCGGCCTCGGAGT
>CALLZJ010000181.1 GCA_937858435.1 uncultured bacterium | reverse complement strand
TGCGCGCCCAAGCAGGTCGACCCACGCTCGAAATCCACCCCGTCGACGCCGAGCCCCGCCGCATCGCCACCGGCGACCCGGTCCGCATCTGGAACGACCGCGGCGAGTACTTCGCCCATGCTCTCGTGGGACCGACCGTGGCCCGGGGCACCGTGGCCGCCCTTGGACTCTGGTGGCGGGAACACACTCGTGGCGGCTTCAATTGCAATGCCACCACGAGCACCCGGCTCACAGACTTCGGTGGCGGGGCGACCTTCTTCGACAACTTGGTCGAGGTGGCACGGGTGGCCCCGGAAGCGGCCCGGAGCTAGTCATCCAGCAGCGGCGACCCCTCGGCCTGTCCCTGGCGATGCCAATGGCACAAGGCGACGGCGATGGCGTCGGCCACGTCGGGCGGATCGGGTGGCGTAGCCAGGTGAAACTCCCGCTGGATGACGAGTTGCATCTGCTCCTTGGTGGCGCGGCCATGACCAGCGATGAGCTTCTTGACCTCCGTGGCGGCATAGGCAGCCGTCTCAAGCCCGGCGGCGGCGGCGGCGAGGAGAAACACGCCGCGGGCATGGCCCATGAGGATCGCCGTGCGGGGGTGGTCGTAGTGGGCGTAGAGTTCCTCGACGGCCATGACCTGGGGCTGGAACTGGGCGATTACCTCGCCGACGCCGCGGTACAGGCTCAGAAGCCGCTCGGGCATGGTGGTGCCGGCACTGCGAATGACTCCGGCTTCGAGGAGTTCGGGGCCCCGCGCTGGCCCGGCCAGGACGGCATAGCCGGCCACGTGCAAGCCGGGGTCGATGCCGAGTATCCGCGGGGCAGCGGCCAATGAGCGGTCCTCGCGGCTAACCTGGCCGACGCCACGACGTGCCGCCCGCCCGGTCTTCGAGGGTCACACCCAGGGCGGCGAGGCGGGTGCGGATGAGGTCGGCCAGGGGGAAGTTCTTCGCCTTGCGCAGCTCGGCCCGCAGTTCGATGAGAAGTTCCATAAGTCCGCCCGTCAGGTCGTCGCCCTCGGCGGCGGCGGGTGCCTCCCAGAAGAGGCCCAGGAGATTGCCCATGAGCCGGAGTCGGCGGGCAGCGGCGGCAAAGTCGTCCACCTGGGCCTGGGAACGCGTCGCGGAATCCTCGAGCTTGGCCTGGTCGGCAAACTTGTTGAGTGCGGTCAGCGTCTCGTGTAGGACGCCGATCGCACCGGCCGTGTTAAAGTCATCGTCCATGCTATCGCGGAACCGCTGCCAGAGTCCATCGCAGGTCACCGCGAGGGGCTCGTGGGCCACGGGGGGCAGCAGTTCGCCGGCCGAGGCACTGATGGGCAGGGCGTAGAAGCTAGCGCCGACGATGCGCTCATAGCGTTCGAAGAACCGATGGAAAGCCTGGAGCGAGCGGGCCACTTCGCTGAGCCGTTCCTCGCTGTACTCGATGGGGCTGCGGTAGTGGGTTGAGAGCAGCAGGAAGCGCACGGTCTCGGCCGCATGCTGCTGGAGCAGGTCAACGATGTTGACGACGTTGCCGACGGAGCCGGCCATCTTGGCTGCCCCCATCTTGAGCAAGCCATTGTGCATCCAGAAGCGGGCGAAGGTCTTGCCGGTGAAGGACTCGGACTGGGCCAGTTCGTTTTCATGGTGGGGGAACTGCAGGTCCAGCCCGCCGCCGTGGATGTCGAGGGTGACGCCGATCAAGGCGTGGCACATGGCGGAGCATTCGATGTGCCAGCCGGGCCGGCCCGGTCCCCAGGGGCTGTCCCAGGCCGGCTCGCCGGGCTTGGCCGATTTCCACATGGCGAAGTCGCCCGGGTTCTTCTTGCGCTCACTGACCTCGATGCGCGCCCCAGCCTCCATCTGCTCCGGGTCGCGGTTGCAGAGCTTGCCGTAATCCTCGTCCTGGGCCACGTCGAAGTAGACGTCGCCCCCCGCGGCGTAGGCCTTGCCCTCGGCGATGAGCTTCTCCATGATCGCGATCATGCCCGGGATGTGCTCGGTCGCCTTGGGCATGTGGTTGACGCCGACGACATGGAGCTTCTTGAGGCAGGCGACGTAATCAGCGGTCATCTTCTCCGCTAGCTCTTTCACGGTGGTGCCCAACTCTCGGGCTCGGACGATGAGCTTGTCGTCCACGTCGGTGATGTTCACGACCCAGGTGACCTGGTAGCCCAGGAACTGCAGGTAGCGCTTGATGGTGTCGAAGATCACCGGGCCGACCATGTGGCCGATGTGAGCGGGCTTGTAGACCGTTGGCCCGCAGACGTACATGCTGACATGGCCGGGTTCCAGGGGCGTCCTTCTGACGGGTAAGCGTGTTGTAGACCTTCAGGGCCATGCCGACTCCTTCCGTACTGACGGCGACCGCTTCGGTATCCTACCCGGCCAGCGGCTGGCGTCCATCGGAGCACGAACCCGCCGCCGCCGGGCCCTGGGGCTGAAGCCGGAGCGGCAGCCAGGAACGGCCGTCGAGCACGGGCTGGACGTGAAGATGGCGGGGTGGAGCGAACGCTACTTCTTGGTCGACCGCTTCTTGGCAGGTCGGCGCGGCTTGGGGTTGGCTTTCTTGGTCACCTTCTTGGGGCTGGACTTGGACTTTGTCTTGGTCTGGCGTTTAGTGCTCGCTTTAGTCTTGGTCTTGGAGGTGGACCGGGCACTGGCCTTTTTCCGGGTCTTCGAGCTACGCTTGGCATCCTCATTGCTGACGATGCTGGCAATGATGGCGAATGCCTCATCAACGTCGCCAATGAACCGGCTGCGCTTTGTGGAACCGGAACCGGCCTTGGCCTTGGGTTTTGGTTTGGCGACAGACTTGGGTTTGGGCTTGGCAGCGGACTTGGAAGGAGCCTTGCCCCGAGGCTTGGACGGGGTTTTGGCTCGGGGTGGGGGGTCGATCTGTGCGGTCTGGAGGCTGGTGCCGTTGCGATCGGCTAGCGGGCTCAGGAGCTGGGCCGCCTCGTCCACAAGCAGGGGCTGACCCACGAGAGTGGCCAATTCGGCGGCGTCCGTCATCTCGTAGCACTGGGCAAAGAGGTAGGCCTTGGGCATGCCCCGCTCGCCCGCCTCGACCATGACGGCATCCCGCTTCACACCATCCTGGGTCAGGAAGACATCGTAGGCGAAGGCATAGAACAACGTGTCAGGCCGCTGTAACTCCACGACCATGTCCCGAACCTTGTCCAGCAGCCCGGCATCCACCTTGCCGGTCGCGGTTTGGACCTGAATGGCGTCCCGAGTGCCGATGGCATCTTCCAGCATGAGCAAGGGATAGGTCACGCCGCCCGCGAAGATGTGGACCGCCTGATCGAGCAGGGTGGTCACCAGGTTCAGATAGCGTTCGCTGAATTCGTTCTGGCTCACGTTCCCGCTCCAGTTGAGGCATGTAGCAGTGTGGGAGGTCCGTGTCGCCCTACGATAGCCGCCCGCACTGCCAGGGGCCAGCGGATTCGGCCTCTGCGTGGACAATCTTGCAGGCCTGGCAACTAAGCGCGCCGGATGAGGACCACCGCCTGGCAGGCAATGGCTTCCGCCCGGCCAATGTGGCCCACGCGTTCGCCAGTCTTGGCCTTGACGTTCACGGCCGAGGGGTCCAGACCGAGCAGCTCGGCCAGTCGCTGTGCCATCACGCGCTTGTGGGGCCCCAGCTTCGGGTCTTGAGCGAAGATGATGACGTCGAGATTGACGGGCCGCCAGCCAGCCTGCGTCAACCGCTCCAGCGTTCGGGTCACGAAGATCGACGAATCAGCACCGTGGTAAGCGGGATCGGTATCGGGGTAAGCGTCGCCAATGTCTCCCAGCCCGACGGCTCCGAGCAAGGCGTCGGTCACGGCATGGAGGACGCCGTCGGCATCGCGAGGGCCCCCCGGCCCGCGGTCTTGTTCGATCCGCCGCCCCGCCGGGTGGAGAGGGCGCCCCTCCACGAGCCGATGTGTGTCGTGCCCCAGCCCCACTCGGATTTCAGGCAATGGCGATGTGGTCATGGAGTCTATCGTAAGCAGCCTGGCCTCGGGGGAGAACGGCCCCCTTACCCGAATGCTCGACCTCATGGGCTTAGCCCATGGAAATCCCAGAAGGCGTGGAGTATCCTCCGGTCATGCCCAATTCCGCTGTTCCATTCACGACCCTGGAACAACTGCAGCCCAACCAGTTGGCCGATTGCTTCGCCCTCCTGGTCCGCAAGCAGCCCGGAACGACCCGCACGGGTCGGCCTTACTTCACTTGCCAGTTCCGGGATGCACGCCGGGTGCTGCCTGCCCAGATCTGGCAGGAAAGCCCCTGGCTCGCCGACTGCGACAAGGAATGGCATGAAGGCCTGGCTTTGCGGCTGCGGGTCAAGCTGACCGTGCATGAGCACTATGGCCCGCAGCTCGACATCCACGACTGGCGGCGGCCAACCGAGGCGGACGTCCAGGCCGGGTGCGAGCCGCGCTTGCTTATCGAGGCTTCTCGCTTCCCCGTCGAGGCCATGTGGTCCGAGCTCATTGAGCTTGTAACCAAGGAGATCGCCTCGGAACCGCTCCGACGGCTGGTCCTCGAACTCCTGGCGGCCTGGCGAATCCGGCTGGTCGAACTGCCTGCCAGCGATGGGCGTTTCCACCCGTTCCGAGGCGGCTGGTTGGAACACACGCTGTCGTTGCTGCGGACGGCACTCGGGCTAACGGACCACTATCTGCGGCACTATGCGGGAATCGAGCCGACCCTCGACCGCGATCTGGTGGCGGCCGGCGCGGTGCTCCACGACGTGGGCCGGGCCGCCGAGTGGGAGCCGGGACCGACCGGCAGCCCGCGGCCGACGGTGCCTGGCCGGCTGTTTGGCCACCTGATGCTGGGGCGTGACCTGGTCCGATCGGCCGCCCTCCGTCAGGGGGACGTGCCCGGGCCGCTGCGTGAGAAGCTGGAGCATCTGATCCTCTCCCACCTGGTCTTGCCCGAGTGGGGATCACCCCGGCTGCCTCTCATTCCCGAAGTGCTCATCATCCACCACGCTGACGACCTGGATGCCAAGTTGGAGATGTACCTCCGCTGCCTGAGCCGGGACACGGGCGGCGGCGACGCCACGGCGCGGGATGGGACGCTGAATCGGCCCCTGCTGAAGGCGACGGATTGGCCCAGTGTTCTGGAGCCACCCGCGGCACCATGAGGGGTATCGGCCGGCTGGCGGGAGATCGACGGCCGACGAGCTAGCGTGCCAGGAGCGGTGCGACCTGGCGTTCGATGAACTGCCGCTCCGTGCTGGAGAAGTGGCCGCCCTTCCAACCGCTGATGGCCCGGCGGGGCGTGAACGGATACTGGCGGAGATGGGACTCATACCAGGCCCGACTGTCGGCGTCGGTCTCGGGGGGCAGCGTGAAGCCGACCAGGCCGGCACTGGGGCCGTGCCGCCGGTCGACGGTGCCGAGAATCACGGTGCCCAGACCGAGAATCAGGGTGTCGATGCGGGAGTAAAAGACGTCGATCCCGGTCTCGGTGCGGCTGAGGACCGGAGCGAGCGGATACTCGCAATGCAGCCCTGGGGCGAGCATGACGGCCTGGCGGACCCGGCAACCTTCCGGCAGCCGAACCAAGGCCAGGGCGATGAGAGCGGCCCCGCCGGAGTGGCCTACGAGGATGATCGGCCGCTCCGGGCATGCGGACTGGCGCTGTTGGATGTGGGCGGCGAGGTGGGCCGCGACCTGCCGGTTGCGGTCGAGATCGGCCAGGTGCTGCAGGAAGTGGAGTGACTTGCCCGTGGTCCAGTCATAGACCTCGAACTCAGCCTCGGGGCAGCCACGTCGCAAGCCCGCGAGCATATCTCGGGTACACGCCCCAACGCCTTCAATGCCAGGGAGGATGATGATAAGGGCGGCGGGCGGGGCTGGACATGGTTCAGGCTTCGGGTCTGCCCGAAGAGGTCCGAGACCCAGGACGAGCGCGAAACCGATGCAGATTGCTAGGCGCATGCTGCTGCTCCAGGTTGCCTAGGGGAAGCTTCGGCAAGCTGGGGCAGGGGCGTTGATGCTGCCTGGGAGACTCGCTCCGGACGATGGTGGGCGAGGAGCTACATTCCATACGATGCGTGCCACCTGCAGGTCGGCTAACGTCGCTTTTCCGCCTCCTTCAGCAGCTTTTGCCAGAGATTGGCGACTTTGCCCGACATCGAGGGGGCCTTTTCGTCCGGCTTGCCATGGCGGTCGCCCCTCTTCTTGCCCGGGCCGGCGGCCTTGTCGTCGGCGGGGGCCGCAGTACCGGTGCCCCCGGCCGGCGTCGGCAGCGCCACCTTCGGGATGAACTTGCGTTCAAACACGCCCCAGGCACCGCTGATGATGAAGTAGAGGCACAGCCCCGAGGGGACCCAATAAAAGAGATAGACCATCAGGAACATCATCCAACTCATCATCTTCTGCTGCATGGCCTGCTGGTCGTCCATGGCGGGCGGCATCATCTTCTTCTGCTGCCAGTACATCAGGCCGACGGAGACTAATGGGAGTAGATTCAAGAAGTCGCCCAAGCGCAGCCACTGGGACAGCCCGCCGATCACGGGCCAGTTACTCCAGTTGATGAGCATGTCGGGGGCCGCCAAGTTGCTCATCCAGAGGAAGCCCTCAAGGCGCAGGTGCGTGCTTTCATTCAGGGCGTAGTAGAGGCCCATGAAGATGGGCATCTGCAGGAGCATGACGAGGCAGCCGGTGCAGCCCTGGAAGGGGTTGACGCCATTCTTCTTGAAGAGTTCCATCTGGGCCATGCCGCGGAGCTGGGGGTCGTTTTTGTACTTTTCGTTGAGCTTGTCGAGTTCGGGCTTGAGGGCCGCCATCCGCGAGCTGGTCTGCTGCATGATGAGGGCCTGCTTGCGGCTGATGGGAAACATGAGCAGGCGGACGATGACCGTCATCCCGACGATGGCCAGCCCATAGGAGCGGAGCACGGTGAAGAGCCATTCGAGCAGCTTGTGCATGAGGTTGGTGCAGAAGTTGACGATGGCGGTCCAGCCGATCGCTTCGGTCCAGCGGTAGAAGGGGGCCTCGGTGAGGCTGCGGAGGTGAACGACGTCGGTGTAGTATTCGGGCAGTTCGGCCGCGACGCCGTCCTCGTACTTGAGCAGGGCGACTTTGCAGGGGCCGGCAAAAAGCTCGAAGTTCTGGGCCTGAGCCGCGCCGGCCGCCAGCTTGATCGGGGCGGAGACTAACGTCACGCCGACCTTGCCCTGGTGTTGAATCTGGCTGGTTCTGAAGCCGGAGTCGTCGCCGACGTAACTGGGCACGAACTTGTCGAAAGCGCGGGCCGGCAATTCCGTGGGGGTTCGCGGGACGATCACCAGGGCGGCAAAAAACTGCGACATGACCCCGGCATACTGGAGGACCTGGTCGTCCTTGGGGTCATTGAAAATGCGGACCAGGCTGCCGGCCCTGTTGCCACGGGCAGGGTCGAGGGATGCGGGATCGTCGGTGTGGCGCATGAGCCGCCTGACGTCGTCGGGGGCGAGGGCGCCCACGACGGCCTGGCGGAAAGGCATCTGCTTCCACATCATTCCCTCGACGTGCAGGCCGCAGGGACCGGTGAGTTCGTAAACCAGTTCACCGGGCCGGGCCGGATCGAGCAGTTCGAAGCGTAGTTCCATGTCGAGGTGGTAGGCGTCGCCACGGAGGTGGTAGCGCTTGATCAGCCGCACGTTCTTGCTGGGTAGCTCAGTCTCGAACTCGGCGGTTAGCTCATTGTGTCCGGGACGAAGCCTCCACTGGACGGGAGAGCCGGGGACCTCGACGCGGAAGGACCGGCGGGGGAAGCGCCCCGCCCGGGGGAGGGGGCGGGGGCTGCCCCCGCCATTTTCCCAGACCGGCAAGAGAAGCGGCTGCAGCGGGTCGGGCTTGGCAAAGTCCGGCGTACCCCCCCGGTACTCGTTGAGTGTAATCGACTTGATGTGTGACGTGTCGGCCGAGAGGACGACTTCGATCTTCGTGCCCGCTCCGCCGAGGGTCAGGGTGTTCTCGGGGTGCTTGGCGAACTCCTCTTCGAGCCGCTTTTGAGCTTCTGCCAGGCGGGCTTGCCGGGCCTCTTCCGCCTGGTCGTTCCACGCCTTCAGCACTTCGTCCGGGAAGCGGGGCACGAGGAAGGGGCCCGGCGTGAGGCTGCCCCAGGACGCCAGGGCCAGGACAACGTTGTCCCGATGGCGGGGGGCCAGCTCGGCACCGGGGATGGCGGGGGCCGTGTCCGTGGCGGCAGCGGCCGGGACTGGCGGATTGAGCCAGTTGCGTACGTAGGTGACCACCATGATGAGCAGGAAACTGGCGGCCATCCAAGCAAACAACCGGCGCGATTCCATGGCGGAGCCGACTCCAGGACAGAGGCAAGGGCGAGTGGGATGGGCGGCCAGCGGCGGCCAGAACCAAGGACCTCTATTTTATGAATTCGCCGGGGGGCCGGGATCATTGGGCAGCGACTAGCGTTTGCCCTTCTTCCGCTTCTTCTTGCGTTCCTCGGCTCGTTCCTTGGCGGTCTTGCGATGGCCCGTGCCGATCTTTGGCTTGGAGAGCTGGGGTCCGCCCGGCATGAAGGCCCCCATCTTCGACAGGCCCGTCATCATCTTCATCCGCTGCCACATGCTCATACTCATCATCTGCTTCATGAGCGTGCGGACCATCTGGAACTGCTCGAGGAACTTCTTGACCTCGTGGGCCTCGACGCCGCACCCCCGGGCGATGCGGCGGCGCCGGCTGAGTTCGATGATGTCCGGGTTCTTCTTCTCCTCCGGTGTCATGGCGTCGATCATGCCCTGCATGCGCCGGAAGGCCTTCTCAGGGTCGTCCTCGATCTCCTCGAGCAGGCTCATGTCCATGCCGGGCATCATGCCCATCATGTTCTTGATGCCGAGCTTGTGAATCTGCTCGAACATGCCGCGAAAGTCGTTGAGGGTGAAGTCGCCTTTGGCCAGCTTCTCCTGCTGGGCCTTGAGTATCTCCTGGTCTTGCTCGGACTGGATGCGCGAAACCTGCTCGACCAGGGTCATCAGGTCGCCCTGGCCGAGAATGCGCTGGGCCATGCGTTCGGCGTGGAACTCTTCCAGCTTGTCGAGCTTTTCGCCCACGCCCATGAACTTGATGGGGACCTGGGTCACTTCCTTGATAGAGAGGGCGGCCCCGCCGCGGGCATCGCCGTCGAGCTTGGTCATGATGATGCCGTTCAGCTCCAGGGCCTCGTGGAAGGCCTTGGCCGAGTTAACCGCATCCTGGCCGGTCATGGCATCGCAGACAAAGAAGACCTCGTCGGGACGGCATTGTTTGTCGATGGCCCGCAGTTCGTCCATCGGCATCTCGGCGACGTGGAGTCGGCCGGCGGTGTCGAGAATGACCGTATCCAGGTTCTGCTGCCGCGCCTGCTTGATGGCATTGAGGCAAATCTGCAGCGGCGCGGCTCCCTTCTCGCTGTAGACCGGCACGTTCGTCTGATTGCCCAGCACGATGAGCTGCTCGATGGCGGCGGGGCGCTGGACGTCGGCGGCCACCAGAAGCGGCTTACGCCCCTTGGCCTGCAGCATCAGGGCCAGCTTGCCGCACGTGGTCGTCTTGCCCGAGCCCTGCAGCCCGCAGAGCATGAGCACCGTGGGCCGATCCTTCGCGAAGTGGAGCGTGTGGTCGACGGGCCCCATCAGAGCCACCAGTTCGTCGTAGACGATCTTGACGATCTGCTGGCTGGGGGAAACGCTCTTGATGACGTCCTGGCCGAGGGCCTGGTCGGTCACGCGCTGCACGAACGTGTTGACGACGTTGTAGTTGACGTCGGCATCGAGCAGGGCCTGGCGAATGACGGCCACGCCTTCGCGGATGTTGGCCTCGGTGAGTCGGCCCGCGCCGGTCAGGCGGCGCATGGCCTCGGTCAGAGTCTTTTGCAAACCTTCAAACATGGCGTCGGCTCGGAGTCGGTGGCGCGGAACGGGGCTGAGTCTGTAAGTATACAGCCGTTTCTCCCTGCTGGCCAAAGCGTGAAGGGGCGATCCGTCCACGGGCCAGTCGAAGCCCGGGAATAGTGGGGCAGGTCGTCGGCGGCTTGCTCTTGTCGGGCGGCCCGGCATCGGTTTGAATGCCAGTGAGGC
Source organism: uncultured bacterium (assembly GCA_937858435.1). Taxonomy (GTDB): domain Bacteria; phylum Planctomycetota; class Planctomycetia; order Gemmatales; family HRBIN36; genus CALLZJ01. The sequence goes on along the minus strand of CALLZJ010000181.1, from coordinate 133 downwards.
AGTCCCGGAGTGCGGCGCGGAGGCGGCAATGACTCGGAAGGACTGGCAACGCATGCCCATCTGGCTGATGACACTGGGCAGCATCGCTTGTCTGGTCACGGGGTTCATGAGCTAGCGGCGCTGGGACATTTAC
>CALLZJ010000180.1 GCA_937858435.1 uncultured bacterium | reverse complement strand
GGCCGTCCGCACCGCGACCCGCCTGACCCCCGAGCTGCTCGACGAGCTGGAACGCGGCGGCAAGGTGCTGCTCCTGCCCGATGGCAAGGAGGGCTCGCTGCCTCTCCGAGCCCACTGGTTCCTGCGCGGCGCCCCCTTCGTCAACACCCATCACCCGCTCATCCAGGCCCATCCGACCCTGCATGCCTTGCTCGTGGACCAGCAGCACTTCGACCTGGCCGGCGACGTCGTGCCAGACCTTGAGTTCTTGGACGAGATCACTCCCCTCCTCTTGCTCTGGGACAACCACGACATTCCAGTCGTGAAAACGCATGGCCTGGTCTTCGAGACTCGGGTAGGCCAGGGGCGGTTGTTGATATCGGCTCTCCGGCACGGCGGCCCGGAGAACGCCGCCGGGCAGCGGCTACTCGAACTCTGGCGCTGGCATCTGGTCCATGGGTCGGCACCTCGGAACGCCCTCACCTCGGCCACCATCGAACGGCTTCGCGGCGAGCTGCGGGAGAAGCGGCTGAGCCTCGTCGGTCAGCTCTGGCGCTTCAAGCCCGACCCGAACGACATTGGAGTCGCTGAGCGCTGGGCCACCACGCCGCTGGACGAGTCCTGGAAGCCCATCAAGATTGGCCAGCACTGGGAGGGGCAGGGCTACCCAAACCTGGATGGTTGGGCCTGGTATCGGCTCGAAGTCACCATTCCCGCCGAATGGCCCGAACAGGACTACCATCTGCACTGCGAGGGGCTGGACGACTATGGCGAGTTCTTCGTGGATGGCCGACTGATCGGCACGATGGGCGACCGCGAGAACCGCAAGACGGCGTTCGAGGATCGGGCCAGCCCGCCGCTGAAGGGACTGCGGCCGGGAGCGCGCGTCACCCTGGCCGTGCGGGTCTACGATTGGTACGGGGCGGGGGGGCTGCACCGCCCCTTGACGCTCAGCACCGAGCCGCTGCGCGGCACGCGGAGGCTGCTGCGATAGCTTGGAGGCTGATCGGCCGGGAAGGGCGGGGCCTAGTCGCGGCTGTACTCGGGGCTGCCCACGCACTCGTCGTAGAGGACCTTGAACTCGGGCGCCACCGAGTGGGCCTCGTGCATAAGTTCGCGCAAGAACTTCCGCTCGTCGGCCCCAACGACCTGATCCGACAGGAGCACGCGGCGGAGCAGCGTGGTTTCGTCGGCCGAGACGCGGCCGTCGTTGAGGATCACCCGTTTGAGGATGTGGAAGAAGAGTTGCTCGAAAGCGGGGCAAACGGCGCCGCGTGCCGACAGCCGCAGATCGATGAGGAACTCGAGTTCCTCGGCGTCGATGAGCTTGTCGGCGTAGATTTCGGTCTTGAGCGCTTCGACTTCGCGGTCGGTGATGAGGCCGTCCGCCAGGATCAGTCGCCGCGCCAGCTTCTTGAAGTCCATGGTCGCATGCCCTGTGGTGTGGATGGCGCCGCTGCCTGACCCTAGGTCTGCAAGTTTTGGATCAGTTCCTTCTTGGAGACCAGTCGCTGCCCCCGGCATTCGTCGATGTCCAGAACCTGGAGCAGCCGCTTGCGCAGGGTGCTGCGGATGGCGTCGATGGCCGACGGGGCGTCGCTCTCCAGGGGGATGGAGCCCCCGGCCCGGCGATCATGGCCGCCCGCCCGTCCCATGCCGTTGACCACTTGCTGGAGCAACGAGGCCGACTCACCCGTGGCATGGATGGTCCGCATCGACATGACCAACTGATCGCGATAGATGCCCGCGCAGAACGACCACTCCACCTCCTCAAAGCGGATAAGGAAGTCGGCGATTTCGGCCACGAGTTCAGCCTGGGGCAGATCGCCCGCCCAGGAAACGATGAGCTTGTCGTAGATGAACGAGTTTTGCAGGGCCTGGATGAGGGTCTCGAAGTAGCTCAGCGGCAGGCGGGCATTGCGAATCTGGGCCAAGAGGTCCTTGTCGATGTGCTCGTAGAGCAGCAGCGAGGCGCCGTCGTCGAGTCGGCTGGCCTCCCGCGGAAAGCCGGTCAGTTCCGATTCGATCCCGTAGAAGAGAGCGGTGGCGACGTCGGGGGGCGGCACCAGCCGCTGGTCCATGAGGTAGCCCGTCACCAGCGTGGCCGTGGCGCCAACGTTGGGGCGGACGTCGACGAAGGGAACGCCGGCCAGGTCGCCGCCCGAGGCATGATGGTCGATAACGCCATGAATCTTGACCGTCTCGGGCAGATTGTGGCGGCCGGTCTTGGGCTGGCTGTCGACCATGATGACGGCCTGCTCCGGCTGCCATTCGATCTCTTCGATCGGGGTCAGGACGAGTTTCAGGCACTGGACCATAGCCTGATTTTCGGCCCGGCCGATGAGACCGTCCCGGACCATGATCACGGGGAGTTTGAGCCGGGTCTTGATCAGGTGGCGCAGGCCAAGCATGCTCCCCAGGCTATCGGGGTCGGGATGGACGTGGGACAGGAGCACGACGGACTCGTGCTTGGCGAGGCTGCGCAGGAGCTTCTCCGACTTGCCGCTGCCGGAGCGTTCGCCGTTGCCAGGCGTTGAGCTCGAGTCCGGCGTCATCGGGAATCCTTTCGCCTTTGAAGGCGGGAAGGCAACGCGGCCGGGAGCTTCTCCCGGCTCAGCGCGAGAACGCGCCGCCAGACGGCGGCGGTTACAGGTATTATAGACAGCCGCGGCAGACGCAGCAGTTCCCAGCCCGCCAGGTCTGGTTCGGCCTTCAGCTCGCGCAATGTGACGGGGCGGCCCAAGCGCTGAACGGGGGCCACGCGCACCCGGACCCCACCCTCGGGGCCGGCGGCGGCCGAATCGAGCGCGGTCATGATGCCGACGACAGCCTTTTCCTTGCCCGTATGGTAGAAGAGGATCTCGTCGCCAGCCTCCACGCTGCGCAGGTGCTTCAGGGCCAGGGCATTCTCCACCCCGTCCCAGACCGTCGCGCCGTCGCGCTCCAGGTCGGAGAAGGCGTAGTGGGACGGCTCCTCCTTGAACAACCAGCGCGCCATCGACGATCCTCGGGGAAAAGATGCGGGTCCCGTGCGGGAAGCCAGGCCCTGGGGCCGCTGCCCAGTATACTCGGGTGGCCGCCAGCCCTTCAACGAATTGTCAGCTCGCGGGCGGGGCCGTGGGTGGGGATGATCCGGAGAACTCGCCCAGGAGTTCAAGCCGATAGTCCGTAACGGTAAAGCCTTCCGATCGCAGCCTTTCTACCAGGTCCGGGGCCAGCTTTGCCAGCAGACTCGGATCGTGCTGCACGTCCAGGTCACGAATCTGTCCCGTGCGGACGCAGCGCATGTGGTAGTGGTGGTCGGTACGGCAGTCATAGCGCGTCGGGCCGGCACTGCTGGTCAGCTTCTGGGCCAATTGACACTGGACGAGGGCGTCCAGGGCCTTGTAAACGGTGGCCAGGCTGATGTTCGGAACCCGCACCTGAACGGCTCGATAGACTTCCTCGGCCGTCGGATGAGTATGCACCGAATGAAGGTAGGCGTAGACGGCAGCTCGCTGGCGGGTGTACCGGCAGCCGGCCGTGTCCAAAGCTTGCCGCAAGGCCGCTTGGGCCTCGGCGTGGCGACACGGCCCCGCGGCAGGCGCCGGGGCCATCAGAGATTTCCTATTGAGATTTTTAGCGGAGTCGG
>CALLZJ010000179.1 GCA_937858435.1 uncultured bacterium | reverse complement strand
TCGGGGCGGGGGCCGGCCTTGGTCTTCCCGGCGGCGGCGGGGCTGTAGATGAAGCTGCCGTCGTTGATGCGGCCAGCCCAGGGCTGATCCTGGTGCTCGCTCTTGAGATTCTGGCAGCGACTGACGAAGATGGCGGCCCGCTGCCAGGCGGGATCGGTGGGCGGGATGCCCGCGGCCCGCAGCGCCTCCATGGCAAAGTTGCCATTCGACAGGTCGGGGCGATTCTTGCTGTCGTAGCCGAAGCCGCCGTAGAAGTTGTTGCTCGGGTCCAGCCCTTCACCTTCGTCCCATTGCAGCATCTTGAGGAAGCGGGCGCCGGCGGCCACCACGTCTTGGTAGCGGCCTTCCCGATTGGCGGCGGCCAGAGCCATCACGTTGATCGACGTGACGTAGTTCTTCAGTTGCTGCCGCGGATTGTGGCCGGCGATGTGCCCGTCTTCCGCGTTGATCAGCTTCTCGATGTAGCCCAGGGCCTTGGCCAGCATCGGATCGCTGGCGTCGATGCGGGCCGTACCCAGAAGGCCCGTGACCACCACGCCGGTGATGCCGATGTTGCGTTCGCCACTGAAGGAGCCGTCGAGCCCTTGGGCCCGCCGGAGATAGGCGATGGCGGCATCGACGACTTCTGGCCAGGAGCGACGGCTCCGGGCCTCCGGATCGTCCACGAGCGTCCAGCCCGGGGCGATCCCCGTCAGCAGGCTCAGCCCCAAGCCAGCCCCCACGGCCCAGTGGAAGTCACGGCGGTCCATGCAGCACCTCAAATGCAGAAAGGGGAACAGCGGCAACCCAGGGCCGCTGTCCCCATCCTAGCGCTAGGCCGCGAAAAAAGAAAGGGCTTCGGTGAGAAGCCCCAGAGAGGTCCCGTGCGGTGGGGTCGCGGTGCGGCCGACTACTCGATCACGGCAAGCACGTCGTCCTCGGTCATGATGAGATACTCGCGATTGTCGATCCGCACTTCGGTGCCCGCCCAGGTGGAGAAGAGGATGCGATCGCCTTCCTTCACCGTGAAGCCCTGCCGCGTGCCGTTGGCGAGCATCCGGCCGTCCCCGACCGACAGCACCTTGCCCTGGCGCGGCTTCTCCCGGGCCGTGTCGGGCAGCACGATCCCCCCGGCGGTCTTTTCCTCGGCGTCCAGCCGTTGGACGATGATCTTCTCATTGAGCGGCACGATCTTCATGACTGCGGTTCTCCTTGGGCGTTCCGACGGCCAGCCCGGCCATCGCGTCAGTTCGAAAGCGGACCGTAGGTCTTGGCCAGGGCCCGGGACGTCGTGTAGAGCAACTCGGCGCGGCTCACCGGCTTGCTCAGGACGCTGTAAACTCGCTCCGCCAGCGCCTGCCGGATGAGTCCCTCGTCGCGTTCCGCCGTCACGAGGATGCAGGGCAGCTTGTCGTCCCGCACGTGGGCCAGCCGCACCGTTTCCAGCCCCGTGAGCTTGGGCATCTGCATGTCGCAGAGCAGCAAGTGGATGGACATGCGTTCGAGCAGATCGAGGGCGTCTTCCCCGCTCGCCGCCAGGTGCAGCTTGTAGCCCTCTGGCTCAAGCAAGGCACGGAGATCGTCCCGGCACGAACGGTTGTCGTCCGCGATCACGATCGAGTATGGGACCAGCTCACGAGCAGCCTGCATCACGGAGTCCCCTGCAACCTACCATCTCTCCTAGCTTGCAAATGAAGTGCCGGACAGAGGTCCCGCCTAGGGCCATAGTCCACAACTCTTTTGCATCTATCGGCTTGCGTCTCCGAGCCGATTGAGGAATCCGCCTGGATTCTGCCATCCTGGCAGCCGCTGGGAGCTTGTGATCGCCTCGATGTCCCCGTGCCGGCGGGTCCCAGGCACCGCACCTGATCTTGCGTTTTCTCGCTCCATGCCCTACTTTCACGCCTCTGGATGAACTCCCTTGGAGACCGCCCATGGGTTGGCAGGGGCGCCGCGTGCTCGTCACGGGAGCAGGCGGCTTCATTGGTTCCCACCTGGTCGAGGCGCTGGTCCGTGCCGGGGCCAAGGTGCGGGCCATGTTGCACTATGACTCCCGGCCGCACCGGGGCAATCTCGAACATGCCGACCCCGCTTTGCTCGGGGAGGTCGAGATCATCAGCGGGGACGTCATCGACCCCCACTTCGTCTACCGGGCGTGCCAGGAACGCGAGGTCGTCTTCCATCTCGCGGCCCTCATCGCCATTCCCTATTCCTACGTCGCTCCGTCCGCCTACGTTCAGGCCAACGTCGTGGGGACGCTCAACGTCCTCGAGGCCTGCCGGCTGTTAGGCGTGCCGCGCCTCGTGCATACCTCCACCAGCGAATGTTACGGCACGGCGCGCTACACTCCCATCGATGAGGAGCATCCGCTCCAGGGCCAATCGCCCTACAGTGCGAGTAAGATTGCCGCCGACAAGCTGGCCGAGAGTTACTTCCTCAGTTTCAACCTCCCCGTGGCCACGCTCCGGCCGTTCAACACGTTCGGACCCCGGCAGTCGGCCCGCGCGGTCATCCCCACCATCCTGGCCCAGTTGCTCGCGGGGACCCTGGAGCTGCGCATCGGCGACGTGACCCCGATCCGCGACATGAACTACGTCGGCAACACGGTCGAGTCGTTCCTGGCCATCGCCGACTGCGACGCCGCGCTCGGTCAGGTCGTCAATGCCGGGAGTGGCCGGGGCGTGACGATCGGCGCCATCGCCCAACTGGCCATGAAGGTCTCGGGGCGGCAGGTCCCGATCGTGACCGAGGCCCAGCGGCAGCGTCCGCCCAAGAGCGAAGTGTGGACGCTCATCGCCGCCAATGACAAGGCGCAGAAGCTGATGGGCTGGACGCCCCGCGTCGATCTGGAAACCGGCCTGGAGCGGGCCGCCGAGTTCATCCAGGCGCATCTGCATCTGTATCGGCCCGAGGAATACACCGTCTGACCGAGGCCATGACGCGGCCACCACGGATGGAGCCGTGAGCGGTGCGGAGCCAAGAGGTCAGCGAGCGCAGCGGACAGCCCTACGAACCCCAGGCAAGGATGCCTCACATGATTCCAGCCAAAGTCGTCATCCAGGCCGGCGGCAAGGGATCGCGGCTCTACCCTTACACCAAGGTGCTCCCCAAGCCGCTCATGCCCGTGGGCGGCATGCCGATCTTGGAAATCGTCGTTCGGCAACTGGCAGCCCAGGGCTTCCGCGACATCACCATCTCCCTGGGCCATCTGGGCGACATGATTCGGCTCTGCTGCGGTGACGGCAGCCGCTGGGGTGTGCGGATCGACTACGTGACCGAGGATCGGCCGCTCGGCACCATCGGGCCGCTCAAGCTCGTCAGCGGGCTCGAACGCCCCTTCCTGGTCATGAATGGCGATCTGCTCACCGATCTCGACTTCGCCGCCTTCCATCGCTGGCATCAGAGCGGCAATGCCCTGCTCTCCATCGCCACCTACATGAAGCCCGTGAACGTGTCGCTGGGCGTGCTCGAAATCAACGACGCTCAGGAAGTGATCGGCTTCCGGGAGAAGCCGACCCTGCACTTCCCGTGCAGCATGGGCGTCTATGCCGTGAATCCGGAGTTGCTCGACCTGGTGCCGGCCGGCGAACTCTTCGGCTTCGATCATCTCATGTACAAGATGCTCGAACTGGGGCTGCCCGCCCGCTCCTACCTGTTTGCCGGGACTTGGATGGACATTGGTCGCCCCGAGGACTTCCACCAAGCCTGCGAACTCTTCGAACGGCAGCCCGAACTGTTCCTACCCCCCGAGCCACTCCGCAAGGCCGGCTAATCGCCTTCCTTTGTGGTACCCGAACCTACACATCGTGCAACTGCCGATGATGCCGCTTCGCCTCGTCGGCAGCGATGTGCCAACCACAATCGTGGCAGGGCGGGGCCTTGTCATAGCAAGGTTCGCAGTAGAACGGCCCACCGTGGAAGAACTGCTCCAGCCGCGACCGATCCTCGGCTCGCAACTCGGGACTCTCGGCCTGAAGCGGCAGGGCCGTCCCGCAGGCATCGCAAGGCCGGGTGTTCAACTGGGCGATGAGGGGAGCGAAGTGGTCGTGCAGCCCCTTGGGCAGGACGCCAGAGCCACGGCACATGGGGCAGGCCATGTCCAACTGATGGATGATGGCCTTGCGAATGAACGCGCTCTTGTTGGGCAGTTCGTTGAGGATGGCCGCCAACTGGCTCTCCACCTTGAAGGCGACAACGGCGGTCTTGGGGCGTTTGCGAGCAGCCATGGTGGGTCCCAACGGGACGGCGAGTCGTTTTACGAAGTTTACACCAGCCGCCGAGCGTGAGCAAGGGCCGCCCCTCCAGACCGGCTCGGTCGCGGCACCGCAGTCCCGCGGTTTCCGCACACCTCATGCCATCGGATGCCCAGCTTCCCGCACCAGTTGGACCAGCCGTGGGCTCGCCAAGAGGGGCACGTCCGGGGGCGGCTCACACGGCACGAGCCGACCCACGATGGCCGCTCGGAGTTCTTCGAGCCCCGTCCCCTCGAGAGCCGAGACAGGCATCTCATCTGCCCCGACCATGCCTCCCTCTCCTGAAGCCGGCTCTATCGCCAGGTCGATCTTGGTCACGACCCGCAGGGTTCGGTCCGACCAGGCCTCCGGAACTGGCTCGGCCACGGTGCCCGCTTCACGCAGCCAAAGCACCAGGTCTGCGTGGGCCGCCGCTTTTCGGGCCATTTCCATCCCCGCCTGCTCGACTTCATCCTCGGTGGGACGCAAGCCTGCCGTGTCGATCATCTCCACCGGCCAGCCGGCGATGGCGAGGTACTCCGTGACCAAGTCACGGGTGGTACCGGGAAGCGGGGCAGTGATGGCCCGCTCATGACCGACCAGGGCATTGAGCAGCGTGCTCTTGCCGACGTTGGCCGGCCCCGCCAGGGCCACTCGCCAAGGTTCGACAAGGTGCCGGGCGAAGTGGCTCCAATTCTCCCACTCGGCGATCAAGTGCTGGCGCTCCTCCGGGTCGGCGCGCGTCGCCAACCGAGCGAGCGCGGCCCCCAGGACGCCGGCGTACTGCCGTTGAAGCAGTGCCGCCGTTTTGAGGGTGCGGGTCTGGATCATCAGCCGTGCCAGCTCAGCATGCCCAGGGGTCGGTTCGGTTAGCTCCAACCATTCGCTCCAGTCGACCCGCCGGGCCCCGCGCTCCACCAGGATTTCCAGCAGCCAGGCCAGGAGTGCCGGGCTGCCGAGGGGTGTGATCTCCCACCAGGAAGCCGACTCCGTCACGCGCCGAACAACGATCTCATCGGTGATGTCGGCCGCCTGCACACGCCCCACCCAGGGCCCCGGCTGATGGGCATCCCAGACACCCGAGCGGGGAACGAAGAGGGACTGGAGCAAGGGTACGCTGCCGGGACCGAACAGGCCCACGCAGCCCAGCGCCGACCGGCCGGCCGCGCTGACCTGGGCCGCCACCGGGCCGTTCATTCGGTCAGCGCTTCCGCGGTCCACAACAGGCCCTGCAGCGTCAGCCAAGGTTCGTAGCGAAAGTCTTGAGTCAAGAGAGTACGCAGCCAAGGGGCGTCGCCGCCCGTGAGTACCAGAGCCACGCCGGGACGAACCGCCTGAACGCGGCGAACGAGCGACTCGATGCCGCCCACCACCGCGGCCGTGATGCCCGCGGCGATGGCCTCCTCGGTCCCCTGCCCCGGGAAGGAAGGCAGCGACGCCGGCTGGGCCACCTCCGGCAGCGTGGTCGTCCCCGCACGCAACGCCCGAGCCATGAAGCGGTAGCCGGGCAGGATCGCTCCTCCCTGGAACTGGCCCTCGGCATCGACCAGATTGACCGTGACCGCCGACCCGGCATCCACCACCACGGCGGGACAAAGCCCCTGCAGCTTCACGGCCACCGCGGCCAGCAGCCGATCCAGCCCGACCCGCTCCGGCTTGGGAAGGGCGACGGTGATCGGCAACTGGCGGTAGTCGGTGATCAACTGGCAAGCCTGTCCTTGGCCGCGCACCCAGTCGGCGAATGCCGCCCGAACCGGCAGGTTGGACCCAGCGATGACCCAGCGCCCCTGAGGCGGTACCCGTTCAGCTACACGAGCCCACTCCTCGGGCCGGTCCAGCGGCAGGGCTAGTCCTTGGATCGTACCCTCGGCGTCGCGCCAGCCCCACTTGAGCCGGGAGTGGCCCGCGTCGGCCGCCAGCAGCCCGGCTTGAGTCATGCCATCACTCATGCTGTTGTTCGTCTCGCCGTTCCTTCCTGCCGTCAAGGGTGGCTGCCGTTGGCTTCGCTCTGGGCGTGTGGTCCTAGGGCCGCTCGTAGAGTTCAGACAGCTTAGTCTCGTCCATGAGCCGGAGCATCCGGGCCACGACGTCGCCCTTGCTGGCGAGTTGGCCCTTTTCGATCTCCGTGGCGAGGGTCGTGAAGATGGTGGCAAGGGCGTCAAGGGCACGCTGCTCGCGCTGGAGCAAGGCCGGCTCACCGATCAGCGACTCCACTTGCTTTCGCAAGTCGCTAGGGAGTTCGAGCCGCCAGGAGTTGCCGTCGGCGTGAATGGCGAGCTGCTCTTCCGCCAGGGGCAGTCCGCGCCGGCCAAAGCGGATGCGAGCCACGTGCTGATTCTGGTCCTGGACGACTTCCAGCACTTCGAAGCGGACCTGGGCGAAGGGCTGCAGGCTTGGCGCGAAGGGGTTGGTGAAGGCCAGGGCTGGTTTGTCCTTGATGACCTGGTCCAGGCGCTCGCTGGCTGTCCGTGCCTTGGCGAAGGGGCCAGCCAGGGACCGGAGCGGACCCGCGAGGTTCCCCTGGGTCAGTTCCGCGAGGGCAGCCAGGTCGTGGGACTCCAAGGCGCGCTTGAGCGCCTGGACGGCAGCGGCAGGGGTAGCCGGCGGCGTCGGCTGAGCGGCTGGAGGCTCGGCCTCCGGTGGCGTGGCTGGACGACCGGGCTCCTGCAGCAGCAAGAAAAACCAAACGAGAAACAGCGGATTCATGCCCGGACCTCGGAGCCAAGGGGATCGCAGACATTCTACAGTCTTGCGCGTCAGAGGGCGCTGCTGAATGGCCCGGACGCAAGGGGCGAAAAGTGTGAAGAAATTCGAGAATTGTCGAAAGAGCTGAACTCAGCCTGCGTATAATGGGGAGAAGCTGCCGCTGGCTCGCCGTGCCCCTCTGGCAGACTCGCACCAGTATATTCACGGCCAGGCTGGCGGAGCCATCCCGTTTTCTCTTGATCGAGAGTCCTAACATGAAGACCCTCAAGACGGCCGAAGCCGGTCGCGCTTCCGGCGGTAAGCGCTTGAGCGTGGACCAGCGGCGCGACATCTTCTTCGCGCTGGTTACTGCTCAGGACGAAACCCCTGGCGACCTGCGCGGCTCCAAACAGCACGTCATCGAGAAGTTCGAGATCAGCTCCGAACAACTCGAAGAGATCGTCGACGAAGGCATCGAGAAAGAGTGGCCGCCGCTCTAGCCTGCTGGCATACTGCGGACGGATCCTCCTCGCTGCACGGACGCGCCGCTGGTCAATGCCGGTGAGCGAACACGCCTTTGTCCGCGCCGAAGATTCGCTGGACCATCTCGCCCGTCAGCACTTCCTCCGGCGTCCCGGCACACTGAATCCGACCTTCGTTCAGGCACAGCACCCGGTGGGCCACCTTGCTCACCACGCTCAGATCGTGCGAAACCAGCACGATGGTCACGCCCGTGCGCTCATTGAGCTCGCCGATCAGACGATAGAACTCGCCCTGGTGCTGAAAGTCGATGCCCGCCGCGGGCTCATCGAGGAGTAAGAGTTCGGGTTGCGGCTCAAGGGCCAGGGCCAGGAGCACGCGCTGGAGTTCCCCGCCGGACAGCCCACCCACGCTGTCGTCGAGGAGCCGCACGGCATGCCCCAGCCGCAGCAGCTCGCTGACCTGCGTCCGCAGCCGACGTCCCAACCCGAAAAAGAGCGGCCGCCGCCGTAGCGCCAGCCCCATCAGCTCGCAGACCGTGACGGGCATGTGGGGGTCGTAGTGGAGCCGCTGCGGCACGTAGCCCAGGTGCTGCGGGTACTTCTGGCGGTGATCGTGGCCACAGTGGAAGCGAATGGTTCCCGTGCTGGGCACCTCTCCGAGCAGGGCCCGCAAGAGCGTCGTCTTGCCTGCCCCGTTGAGTCCGATCAAGGCGGAGATGCGGCCCCGAGCAATCTCGGCCGAGAGCCCCTTGAGAATGGACACCTGCCCCAAGGTGACGTGCAGGTTCTCGATCGTGACCAGGGGGCCGACCCGCGGACCATTCGCGCTCGCCGCCGCCGGCACTGCTGGCATCTCGTCCGCCATGCCCACACCTCATTCAGACAGGTACCCTCGACCATCGTACCCGGCCGCACGGCCCCTGACCAGCAAGCGGTGACTGTCTGGGGGCCCGACCGCGATTCGGAATCGCTTACCCAGTTTGCCCGATTTCGATTGACAGCCCTTCACCGTATCTTAAACTGTCAAGCACGAGGTGATACTCCTCTGCTCATCGTCCAAGGTTCAAGGCTGGAGGCTTACCCCATGAACAGGCACCGTTTGTTGTTGCTCGCCGTCGGTGCGGCACTGTGCCTCGCCCCCGTGCTGCACGCCCATCATCCCTTCGCTCCGATTCCGGGGCCTAGTGGCGGAGTGACGACCACCTGGTCGGGCGGCTACAACCTCGGCACGGCTCCGGCCGGCACCTACTCAAGCTACTTGATCATCACCAACTGGGGTCCCTCCACGGCTCTCAACGATCAATGGAGCAACGAAGCCCGGGCCTCGCTTCACGGCAGCCCGCTTGATGCAGCGCCGGGCACCGGCACCGGCGGACCCGCCAACTCCGGCACCATCCATATCGCAACCCCAGGAGCAGCCACCGGCAGTGCGAGCAACATCAACGCCGTGACCAACATGTTCTGGTTCGGCAGCTTGAGCAGTCCCTTCGTGTCGACGGGTGCGAACAACCTCTTCCTCTCCCATCGCCAGACCTTCAATTCCGCGGGCGACGTAACCTGGCAGAACATGCGCGTCGTTCTCGACCCGAACGTGACCAACAATCGCACGGTCAACGGCATCGCAGCGCCAGCGGCTTTCACCGACCTCGGCACCCTCCAAGTGGGAAACACCAATCTGACCTTCGCCGTTGATAATCCCAACACGGGGGCGGCCGGCTTCAACTGGTATCGGTTCCAGGTCGATGCCAACGTCGACGCCTCGACCGCCTTTGACATCTTCACGACGCCTGGCGCCACCGGCACGCTGGATACGCGCCTGACGCTGTTCCGCAATTCGGCCACCGGCCTGATTCCGGTGGCTTCGACCGATGACATGTCGGGTACGCTACATGCCGGGCTCACCTTCGGTTCATCCGATGATACGGCATTCCTCCGCGACACCTACGACGCCATCAGCCCGGGCTGGTTCAATGGCCGGGGGGGCACTCTTGCACTTGTTAACCTCAATGGACTGGGTTACTTCTCCGGCGTCCCCGGGGCCGCCACGCTGTCGGACAGCCTCGAGTATTTCCTGGCCGTTTCCCACTTCAGCGGAACCGCGCCGACCGCCCCGCTGACGGGCGGCGGCACGTTACTCGATCTGGATGAACTGGGCGTCACGCTCACCGGCACCGTGAACATCGGCTTGGGCAACCCGGGCACCGCCATGGGCGATGGCAACGTGACGCTCAACTTCCGCTCGATCCCCGAGCCTACGAGCCTGGCACTGTTGGCCGCGGCCATGAGCGGCGGGGCCTTCTTCGTCCGCCGCCGGCGTCAGCGCCGCAGCCGCAAGTAGGATCGCCACGACAGCCCATTCACCTCGCCGGCCGGGAGCCATCCCGGCCGGTTCTCTTTTCACCACGCCGCTTCCTCCATCCGCCAACGTCTTGCGTCAGGGAACCACTTCGTCGTAGGCAGCCCGGAATTCCCGCCAGGCCTGATAAACCTCCCGGTTCCACTCCTCCGCGCTTTTCTCCGCGAAGGTGCCCAGGCGAAAGGCATCCCGCAGCGCTTCCAGCTTCTCGCGCAAGGCCTCTGCTTTCTCGGCGGCGGCAGCGTCGTACTGCCCGGTCCGCAAGAACACGCTTACCTGCAGCTTGCGAGTCAGGTCGTCGAGCCGAGGCAGCACCCGTAGAGCCTGATCCTTGTTCGCCTTGAGCACGCAATACTGCACCTCCGCCCGCACCATCTGCATCTCTTCGAACAGCTCCTTGGGCGGCGCATAGTAGACGTAGCATCCCACGATGCTCAGGGCGACAAGCCCCACCAGCACGATTCCCGCCAGGACCTTGCTCGGAATCACCCAATCCCATTCAGGCCGGCTGCTCGTCCGCTGCAGCCAGCCGATCACGCTCCACGATTCGGTCCCGCGCTGCCACCGGGCCACCGCCCGGTCGATCAACCGCGTGGCCAGCCCCAGGAGCAGGAGCCCGGCCACCCCGAGCAGTCCCACCAATTCTTGCGCACCAGCGCGATCCAGGAGCTTGCCCTCGACCAGGCCCGTTACGGCGGCATGGGTGGTCCCCGGCGGGAAGGGCGTGGCAAAATCGTCAAAAGCGGGAGTGTGGCTCTCGCGATTGACTGCGAAGTCGAGTGGCCGATTGACCCCATAGGCGAAGCCGAGCACGATCGCAAGGACCAAGACAAACCAGCCTGCCGTCAGCTTCAGGCCAAACGTCCGCAGCGACCAGACCACCAGGCCGAGATTCACCCCCGCTCCGAGGATGAGCAACACCAAGGCAGCCCCCACGGAATTGCCATGGTCGAAGAGCAGCCCCAGGTGCATCATGGCCCGCATCGGCGATTCATACGCCGGCGCCGCGATCAGAACCATGATGAGTGGCGACCAGGGATCGTCGTGCCGCATCGAATGCTCCATGCTACCGAAGGGCACGAAGACCACGAGCAGCGACAGCCCGGCCAGATCGCGCCCCGCGGCCACTGCGACTGCGAGCAGCCGCTTAAGCCCCGGGGCGGGAAGCGTTGAAGCTGCGGGGACGGGCAAGCCCGTGCCGGGAAACACCCAGTCAAAGACCACCCCCGCCACGCTGACCATGACCAGCGAGAGGAAGGCGAAGCTGATGATGACGATCGGCTCGGAGAGCGTCAGGCCGTAGAGCAGCGACAACGGATTGAAGAGCGGCCCTGTGAGGGCGAAAGCGAGAATGGTGCCGCCCGACACGCCGGCTCGACGCAATTCGCGAATGACGGGGAAGACGCCGAGCGAACAGACGGGCAGCATCATGCCCCAGAACCAGGCCCGGAGCACGCCGGAGCGGGCCCCCACGCCAAACAGGCGGGCGGTTCCTTGGGGCCCGAGCATCTGGCTGAAGATGCCGGCAACGAGCACGCCGCACAGGAGCGTCGGCCCCGCATCGAGCAAGGCTTGTCCTAGCCGGACCACGATGCCCCACGCGGTTAGAACAGGATCGAACTCGAAGTCAAACATGAGAGTCTCTCCCAGGCAGCCGTCTCGTCTAGACCGTGGAACCCAGTGGCACGGGCAGCCGCAACCATTCCTCCAGAGCAGCGGGGAACTGCGCCGCTTCCATTCCCAGCCGCACGCTCAGCACGGGCCGAGCGACCTCCTGCACGTCGTCGGGAGTCACAAAGTCCCGGCCTTGCAAGTAGGCCCAGGCCTGGGCGACGCGCTGCCAGGCCAGGAGTCCGCGTGGGCTCAATCCCAGGGGCACCCGCCGATCACGCCGCGTCGCCTGGGCCAGATCGACCAGATAAGCACACAGGGCCGGCGTCACGGCCACCCGGCTGACCTCCTCTTGCAGGACGGCCAATTGTCCCGGGGCCAGGAGCGGCGTGGTCTCATGCCGGGGTCCATCGACTGCTCCCACGTCCGCCTGCAGAAGGGCGATCTCAGCCGCGCGATCCGGGTGGCCAATGGACACCTTCATCGCAAACCGGTCGAGCTGGGCTTCGGGTAGGGGGTAGGTGCCATGATGCTCGACGGGATTCTGGGTCGCCATGACGAAGGCCGTCGATGCCAGCGGATAGCGGACGTTGTCGACAGTCACTTGCCGCTCGGCCATGGCTTCGAGCAAAGCGCTCTGGGCCCGCGGCGTGGCTCGGTTGATCTCGTCCGCCAGCAGTACGTCGGCGAAGACGGGCCCCGGGCGAAACTCGAACTCCCGGCTCTTCTGATTGAAGATGTTGAAACCGGTAATGTCGCCAGGCAGCAAGTCCGGCGTACACTGCACCCGCGCGAAGGAACCGCCCACGGCCTGAGCCAAGGCCTTGGCGAGCGTGGTCTTGCCGAGCCCCGGCAGGTCCTCGAGCAACAGGTGTCCCCGAGCCAAGAGGCAAGCCAAGACCTGTTCCACGACCCGGGCCTTACCCCGCAGGGCGGCATTGAGCCGGTCCCGCAAGGCGGGGATCGGCGCGACGGTTTTCTCGGTCATATGCAAGACATCCATCACAAACGGCGCTCTGGAATGGGTGACGGGGAAGAGGTGGCAGCAGCGCGATTCCGATGCTGGCTGCGAGCCGCGCGGCGCAGCCGACCCAACGACCAGCGGGCAAGCACCGATCCGCACACCTGCTCGGCGACCGCCGCCGGTTCATGCAGGGGCCTGGTCGCAGGGGCATAAAGGGCCCAGTTCACCAGGTCGGCAAAGGCTCGGTCGACAGGGTCGGATTCCGGCCCAGAGGTGCAACGGTCCGGCAGCGTTTGCCCGTACCAGCGCCAAAGGGAATAGCCCTCGGGCCGGGCGAGGCCCGACCATCGGCCGCGCCGCTCCAGGACGGCAAGCGTCGCAGCCACCCGCGTCCTGGGGTCCGACGCCCCCCACCAGCGCCACCAGGCGGTGGCAGCCAGATCGAGCAGGTGCAGCCGCAGCCGCAAGAGGACCAGGCCACTCAACGCCAAGCCCGCGATCAGCCCGGGATGGGCCATACATCCGTGCCACACCGCCCGGAGCAGATGCCAGCACCGCAGATGCCAAGGCCAGCGGGCGGGCATGAGGCCGAAACCGGGCGTCGCTTCCAGAGCGAGCCAGTGCTTGCCGTCCACGAGCAGTTCCGGCCAGAAGTGCAAGTCGTCGCGGAGCAGGTGATAGTGGCCGGTCTCCTCGTTCCAGCGCTCGGGGTTGACGTAGAAGCCCGTGGCCAGGCGGGCCGGATAGCCCAGGCTCCGCCACAACAGCACGGCCGCCGAAGCGAAATGGTAAGACTGGCCACGCCGCGACGTCGTCAAAAATGCCACGAGGGGATCGCCTTGGGCCCCCTGCCCGGCTGCCGCGGTACCACGCGGAATCGGCGTCGGTTCGTGGGTGAAATCGGACCGCAGCCGCTGGAGGATGGCATAGATCTGCGGCCAGCCCCGTGGTTGACCGGCAGTCCACTCATCGGCCGTCTGGTCCAGTAGCGTCTGCAACTCCGCGGCCCCCGGCAGGGCCAAATAGTTCTTCAGCGCGATGATCTGTGTACCCAACGTCGGGTGGTCGGCCAGGCGCTCGGTGTCTACCGAATGAGTCTCGACTTCGAAGATGGTCGCCTTGGGAATCGTCCGGTCGGCCAGACGGAGAATGCCCGGCTGAGCCCAGGCGAAGAAGGCGGGATCGGTTACCCTGCCGACCCGGAAGCCCGCCACCAGAGGCGGCGTCGGCAGATTGGCCCCTTTGAGCTTGGCAATCTTGATCGTGTGCCGAACGGGCAACATCAGGAAGTCGGGCGGGTCGGCGAGCGGGTAGATGAAGGACATCCAGGGATCATCGGGATCGTTCTTGATGCTGAGGCTGAGCCCCGTGTTCGGCTCCTCTTGCCAAGCCACGCCGTCAAACCAGTCATAAGTCGCGAGGCGCAGATGGGCCGGGGCCGGTCCCTGGACGTAGAGCACGGCGTCGGCGCCACGACTTTCAGGCCGACGGGAGGCGGCAGGTTCGCGCCGCATCTCAAACTCGCGCCCGGGCCGCAGATTCTCCGCCGGGATCACATCCCGCCGCCGCGTCTGTTCCTGGGGCAAAGCGATGGCTCGCTCCACCTCGCGCATCTTCATCGGCTTGCCAAACAGCTCCCCGATCACGTCGTAGAGCGAGGGCTCGTCGGTATCGATGAACTGATCGTTCTCGGAGAAGCCGACGCTCTCAGCCTGTTCCGAGCCCCGGGCTTCGTCCTCCCCGTCGTTCACTCCGCCCCGGCTCTCCGCATCGAACCAGCGCGTGCCTCCCGAACTGGGCAAGAAGCCCCAGAGGCTGCGGGTCTGCGGCTGGTCCGAGGCCAGGGCCAGCCCCAGGACGGCGGCGATGAGCACCCCCACAAGACTGATGGCACCACTGAAACGCCGCGGCCGTTCATCCACCGTGGGTAGCTCGCGCCAGTAACCTCGCGTGAGCCAGCCGCAGCCCACGAGGACGTAAAGCCCGGCCAACATGGGCGCCCAGCGATGTTCACTAACGAAGGTGGCCGTGAGCATGAGCATGAGGCTCATGGCCGCTGCCAACCGCAGGCGCTCCTCCCAACGGGTGACGAATACGCCCCAGGCCAGGTTGCGCAGTCCGGCCATGAGGATGGACTCAAGCAAGAGCCCGCCGGCTCCCGTGCCCAGACGCGCCACACCGGTTGCCAGCGGCAGCACGAAGAGCCCCAAGAGCAGCACCGATTCGCGTACGCTCGGCCGGGGGCGATCGGGCTGGTGTGCCCGGGTGCGCCACCACCAGCCGGCCAGCACCACCGCGACCAGCATGACCTCGCCCACTTCCCACCCGGGTGCGGCGGGAGAGACCAGAGCCAATTCCACGCTGGTCGTCGCCACGGCCAGCAAGAGCAAGGTCCAGGGACCGAGATCGACGCGGGGATGGTGACTAGCCACAACCATGGCCGCCTCCACGCCAGGTCTGCCGGAAGGTGGTAAGGAGCTGGCTCAAATCGTCCACCACCAGCCATTGTGTGGAGTGGCAGGCATGGAAACGGGGCACGGCCGCGCCGCCGAATGCCCTGTGCCGCAGCACGATGGCAAACAGGCGCTGAGCGGCGAAGTGCTCGGGCATGGCAGCCAGGGCCGCGTCGGTCGTGATGAGCACCTGGAGCGTACCACGGAAGCGCCGCACCAGGGGTTGTTCGAAGAGTTCGGCCAAGGGCAAGTCATGGCCAGGCTCGAAACGGGCGAGTGCGTCCATGATCCGCTGGGCTTGCCGCTGCCCGCCGTCCCCGACCACGCGGACTTTCCCAGCCGCTAGCTCCATCCGCGCCCCCTGCTTCAGCCAGGCGGTCGCCAGGCTCGCCGCTACGCGCGCCGCCCACTCACGCGACCCTTGCGGCCCCGGGGTGTGTTCAGACGCATGACTGGCCAGAATCAACTGGATCACCGGCAAGGCCGGCGTTTGCCGTTCACAGACAATCAAACGATCATGCCGAGCCGACTGGGCCCAGTGAATCCACCGGAGCGAATCGCCTTCCCGGAAGGGGCGGACTCCCAGGATGTCGCCGGCAGTTCCCGGCGTGTTGCGGAAGACCAGCCCCTCGTCATGACTGGCGCCTGCCGCCTCGGGCAGCGTGCCGACCGGAAAGGTCCTGGGCCAGACGATGAGCGGCTCGGTTCGCCCCAAGTCGCGGCTGAACTGCCACAGGCCAAAGGGAAAGCCGCACGTGAGCCGGGTCGAAACCCGGGGATAGACGCCACGCTGGGGCGGCACGAAATCAAAGCGGCATTCCCGCCGCCGCCAGCCGCCCACGTGACTGACCGCCGCGTCGACACCAGGCTCATGGGGAAGGTCCAGCTTGAGCCCCACGCCCCAAGCCGCCCAGGGCCAGCGGTTTTCAAGTTGCAGGCGAACTCCGACCGGCTCCCCCTCCCGGCCTCGTTCGCTGGTAAACTCCAGTCGGCCGCGGAGGCCGCGCAGGGCCAGCCAAGGCCAGACCAACCCCACCGCGATCACCACTGCCAGGGCCGCAGCCACCCAGTAGCCATGGGGATGAAGCCCCCAACCGCAGAAGAGTGCGAACAACAGGGCGAGGACCAAGAGGCCCAGCGGCGTCTTCATCCAGTCGATCACGAAGCGATCGTACTGGGGCACCCAGTCATGGCTAAGGAAGTCGATGACCCGCCGAGCCCAGGCGACCCGGGGCGGAGTCGGTTGCAACTCAGCAGCACTTCCTACAAACTTAGAATGACCTAGCATGAATAACGTTATACCATTTAGGCCGGCACTCTGCAACTAGCCAATTGGGAGGCATGTTTCGATGAGTTAGTGCACGGGATGCCTGGCCTTTTGGCCATCAACGAAGGAGTGCATCCAGGGCCTTACGGCTCGCCGCGGAGGTTCTTGAGGTTCTGTTCCATCTGCTTGAAGTACCAATCGCGGTCGATCTTGTGGGTCTCGCCGGGGAGCAAGGGACCCGTCTCGATCGGGTCGAGTTCGATGAGCCGCACCTGGTCGCGGCCCATGTCCTTGGCCAGGCTCTCGGCCACGCCACGGGGATACTGCGGCTCCACGCCGATCAGCTTGACGTTCCGCTTCTTGAACTCCCGGGCTTGCTCGGCCATGGCGGCACCGCTCGACTCCTCGCCCCGCACGTTGCGGATAGTCCCCTCGATGGTGATCCCGAAGCTCCGGCCGAAGTAGCGGAAGGAATCGTGGAAGGTCACCAGCCCGCCGGCGAGCTTCAGCTCGCGCCCTTGTTCACCAAGCTTGGCCAAGCGTTCATCGAGCGCCTGGCCCCGCTGGCGGTAGAGAGCGGCATGCTTGGCGTCCTTCTCGGCCAGGGCCGTGACGATGGCGGCCGCCATCTGCCGCGCCTCCGCGATGCCCAGCCAGACGTGCGGATCGGGCCCCGTGTGGCTCACCAAATGGTCGCCATGATAATGCGGCTCGCCGGGGGCCTCGATGATC
>CALLZJ010000178.1 GCA_937858435.1 uncultured bacterium | reverse complement strand
TGGGCGGGCTGGCCGCGGGGGCGTTTAACGCCGCGGGGGGAACGGGTCCGACCGGCGCCGGTACGGCCGACGCGCCGCGACGGAGCCTGACCGTACCGACTCGTTCCGTCACGCCGACGACGCCGACGCGCACCGGGGTGCCGACCGCCGCCACGCGGTCGTCGGTGCCCGTGCCCACTCGCCCCTCGACACGGCCAGCCACCCGGGTCACGACGCCGACCGCCGTGGTTCAGCAGCCCACCGCAACGCAGCCCGGCCGGGACAAGCCCGCCGAAGTGGCCGAGGTGGAAGCCCCTGCTCTCTGGGAACTCGCTCGGAAGGGCAAGTTGGTGGCTCCTTACCTGGAAGAGCAAGCGCGCCAGCGCCTGGTCTTCTGGCGCCAACGGGCTCGGGCCAACGACCCCGAGGCCCAGTTTGTCTTCGGCCTCTACTTCTATTTCGACGTCGACAAGCTCGGCAATCGGGGCGATGCACTCCAATGGTTCGAACGAGCGGCCCAACGCCAGCACGGCCCGGCCATGTACTACCTGTACCTGTGTTACAGCAACGGCGTGGGCACGAGCGAGAACACCGAGGCAGCGGTGCGTTGGCTCAAGCAGTCAGCCGAGGCTGGCTATTTCCAGGCGCAGAACATGGTCGCCCTGCGGCTTTGGAACGGGGATGACGGGCCCGCCGACCGGCCAGCCGCCATGGAGTGGTGGAACAAGGCGGTGAAGCAGAGCTTCGTCGTCGCCGAGACCAACCTGGCCATCGGCTACCTGATTGGTGGAGGTGGGGTCGAGCCGAACCCCGAACGGGCCGTCGAGCTTCTGCAACGGGCGGCAGCCGCGGGGTGGGCGAACGCCCAGTACGAACTTGCTCTCTGTTACCGGGACGGCAAGGGGGGACTGGGGCAGAACGACCGCCGCCTCTTCGAGTTAGCCAAGGCCGCCGCCGAAGATGGGCATGAGGATGCCATGGCGCTCCTGGGTGATTGCTTCTTCGGCAGCGTCGGCGTGGAGAACCGCGCCCGCGAAGCTTACTGGTGGTACAAGCAAGCTGCGGACAAGGGAAGTGCCGCGGGCCATCTCGGCTTGGGCATGTGCCACAAGTCCGGCATCGGCGTCGAAAAGGCCGACGAACAGGCCGCGTTCCGCTGTTTCCGCGAGGCGGTCAAGAAGAACCTGCCCCGGGCCCACTTCGAATTGGGCCGCTGCTACGAGTTCGGCCTTGGCACGAACGAGGACCTCGAGTTCGCTCATTACTACTACAAGGAAGCGGCCGATCGCGGCTATGAGCCAGCGAAGCGGCGTCTCGAACGCTGGCGGAATCGCTAGCCTGCCCCCTGCTCTCTCCGCAGCCAAGCCCCAAGCTGCGCGAGTGACATTAAGCTGTCATCATTTCGTGCATTTCCGCCCCGGCGGTCGAGCAGCAGCGCCCGGAGCCCGGCAGCCCGGGCGGCGGCCACGTCATTCCGCTCATCATCGCCCACGACCAGAATCGCCTCGGGCGGCAGACCCAGATCGGCGACGACTCGGGCATAGAACTCTGGGGCCGGCTTGCTCCAGCCCACCTCGGCTCTGATGAACCGCGGCCGGAGCCCCGCCAGCTCCGGGAAGCCGTCCAGCACCGTGTGCAGGCGGCTGTCGAAGTTGGAGCCCAGCGCCTGGCGTAGCCCCTGCCCCGCCAGCTCGGCCAGCGTCGCGGATACGTCCGGAAAGCACTCCCACGACGCTGGTTGGCTGAAGTGCTCCCACAGCACCGGGAACGGATCGGCCGCCTGGGACTGATCGTGAAAGACCGTCTGGAGGATGGCCCGCCAACGGTTCGCTTCGCGCTCGGCGTCGGTCTGCCAGCCGCGGGCCGCGTCGAGAGACTCCTGAGCGCGAAAGGCAGCGCGGAAACGAAACTCGGCCACCGGCGGCGCGACGGCGAGCCCGAGAGTGCTGCCGACGTCGGCATAAATTTGCCGCACACTGCCGCGCACCCGCAGCAACGTTCCGACCACGTCGAACAGAATCGCCTGAATCACCCGACGCCTCTCCGGGCCCGCCTCATGTCCCCAGAGGAGTGACCGTACAGGTTCACGCCCGGGCAACGCCGGCATGGTAACGGAGAGGGGAAGTCAGCGGAAGGGCTAGGCCGCCAGCCGGAGCTTCTGCCGCTGGAAGTCGGCACAGACCTGCATCACCCGGCGCTGCTGGTCGATGGTCAGCTCGGGGAACATGGGCATGGCCAGCACCTCGGTCGCCGCCTTTTCCGCGATCGGGAAGTTGCCCCGCCAGTGGCCCAAGGGACGGAAGACTTCCTGAAGATGGAGTGGCAGCGGATAGTAGACCTCCGTGCCCACACCTTCCTTTAGGAGATACTCGCGCAGGGCGTCGCGCTGGCCGCTGAGCACGCGGACCACATACTGATGGAAGACGTGGCGGCCGAAGGAGCGTACGCCCGGCCGCCGCAACAGATGCTGGAGCTGCAGATCGTCGATGAGCTTGTCGTAGCGCTGGGCCATAGCCCGCCGGGCATCGCACCACTTGTCCAGGTAAGGCAGCTTGACGCGGAGCAGCGCGGCCTGGAGGGCGTCGAGTCGGCTGTTCCAGCCCAGGGCTTCATGGAAGTAGCGTTGCCGCGAGCCGTGGTTCCGCAGGCTGACCATGGCGTCGGCCCAGTCGGGATCGTTGGTGGCCACGATGCCGCCGTCCCCGAATCCGCCCAGGTTCTTCGTGGGGTAGAAGCTGAAGCAGGCGATGCTGCCGAGCGTGCCGACCCGCTTGCGCTGATATTCCGCCCCGATGGCCTGGGCCGCGTCCTCGATGATGGGCAGTTGATGGCGTTCGGCAATCTGCCAGAGCGGCTCCATGTCGACGCATTGGCCGAACAGGTGTACCGCCATGATGGCCTTGGTCTGCGGCGTGATCTTGTTCTCGACCTGGTGGACGTCGAGGTTGCAGGTGTCGGCTTCCACGTCGACGAACACGGGCCGGGCGCCGCACCGCGCCACCGCGCCCGCCGAGGCGAAGAAGGTGAAGGTCGGCAGGATGACCTCGTCGCCCGGTCCGATGCCGAGAGCCGCCAGGGCCAGTGACAGGGCGTCGCTTCCCGAGGCACAGGCCACCGCCCGGGCCGTGCCGCAGTAGGCCGCCAGTTCCTCTTCGAACTTCTGCACTTCCTGGCCGCCGATGTATTGTCCCGAGACGAGCACGCGGTGGACGGCTGCCTCCAGGTGCGGCAACAAGGCCTTGGTCTGAATCTTGACGTCGAACGTCGGTACGGCTGGATGATCCGCCATGTCCTGGACTCCCTTCCCGGCACCCGATCCCGCGGCAGTCGGCGTGGCATCCTTGCCCGCCGTGATTCGAATGGTGACTGGGGACGGTAGCCCGAAAGCCCATGGCTGTCAAGGCGACCCTCGTTTACCCCGGGCTGGGTGTGGCCAAGTTCGCCTGGGGACATTTGTTCACAAACCGGCCACAACCGGGCTGTATACGTCCGTTCATTATGGTAGACTACCGAGTTTGTCTAAGCGGGCGAAAGGGGGCCGGAATTGACGCGGACCGCGGCTTGAAGCCCGCAACGAGCGCCGAGAGGCGTGGCATGACCCAGAAACCCTGTGAAATCGCCGTGGCGAGCGCGTCCAAGAGCGCCCAAACCCCTCGTGGCGACCCTCTGGAAAGCTCTGGCGGAAGCGCCCAGAAGCGTGGCGAGCCCTGGAACCCCCGTCGGCAGGCCCTCGGAACCCCGTGGAAGCCCGCTGGCGAGGTCTGGGTACGCCATGAGGCTCCATCGCCGCGGATAGCCCAAGTTGTGCATCTTCTCAGGCCGTCTGGCCACCTGCGGGTCGGCCAGGGCCCGTTGGCGTTGAGCGGTTTCCTTTCCCTTCCTATAATGCTGCACTTGCGGCCAGGATGCCTGCCGCCGCCCCGCTCCGGGGCACTTCGCTTCTGCAGGTCCGCGAACCATGCGCACGATGCTCGTCTTCCTGAATCTGGTGGTGGGCACGAGCCTGTTCCTGGCCGAGCCGCCCCACGATCCCCGCGAAGCCTGGACCGTTGCTCCCACCTGGACGGTCGGGCGGGAGCTGGTCTACCGCGGCCAGGTTCGGGACCAGAACCAGGGGCGCGGCGTGCATTTCGCCAAGGAATACGCCCTCAAGGTGCGGGCCCTCGTGCTCGACGTCGACGACGACGGCTGGGCCCACCTGGCGGGCTGCACTCGGCTGCAACAGACTCAGCAGACCACCGCCGCCGATGCCGTTTCA
This sequence comes from uncultured bacterium, assembly GCA_937858435.1. Classification (GTDB taxonomy): domain Bacteria; phylum Planctomycetota; class Planctomycetia; order Gemmatales; family HRBIN36; genus CALLZJ01. The sequence goes on along the minus strand of CALLZJ010000178.1, from coordinate 840 downwards.
CTGGTGCTCGATCAGGCCCAGGTGGACGGACTGGGCCGATCCCGGGCGGCCGAGGGGAATGCGCTGCCGCCCGTGCATCCTGAAGGACCCAACAGCCGGGAATGGGGCTTCTTGTTCGAACTCCCCGCCGCCACGATCAAGCTGAAGCAGACCTGGACGCTGCACGGTCCGGGTCAGCCGCCGCGGCAAGCGACGGTGCAAGGACCGGTGACCCTGGGCAGCGTGCCCTGCCTGCTGGTGCAAGTGGGGCAGCAGTCGGACGATTGGGATCAGCCTCGAGCCGACTCCACGGCCTGGCGCGTGGTCGAGCGGCTCTGGATCGGTTTGCGGAACGGGCTGATGCAGCGCGTGGAGCGGGTCATCGAACGGCGCGCCCCGGCCCACCGCGAAGTCACGCAGCGCATCACGACCGAGTATGAACTGGAAAGCCAGTTGCGCTACGACGGCCTGTTTCTCGAAGATCGCCGCCGCGATATCGCCTTGACCCTGGACGTGCAGGAGCAACTCCGCGCGCTGCGGCGGGACACGGCTCGAGCCGGCGCCGCGCCGTTTCAAACCCTGGTCGCGCGCATCGACGCCAGCAGCAAGCAGCATCCGGCCACGCCCTACCGCGAGGTGCTGATCCGCCTGCGGAGCCAGGCGGTGGCGGGTAGCCAGAATCGCTTGCCGCCCCCCGTGGCCCTGGAAGGTGGACCGGCCGCGCCTGTCGGTCTGGCCGTGGGTCGGCCAGCGCCGGAGTTTGCCGTCCGCGCTCTCGAAGGTCAGAGCACACTGACGCTCCGAGCCTGCCGAGGCAAGCCCACCCTGCTGGCGTTTGTGCAGCCCGTCTCAGTAGCGACT
>CALLZJ010000177.1 GCA_937858435.1 uncultured bacterium | reverse complement strand
CCCGGCCCGGCCTTTCCACCCGGCCCGGGGGGTTGGCCCTTTCCCCCCCCAACGCCGCCACTGCCGTGCTCATGGCCCCGGTCGCCATCGCCGTCGCCCAGAAGACTGGCGTATCCCCCTATCCCCATGCCATGATCGTGGCCCTGGCCGCCTCCACCGCCTTCATCACCCCCGTCTCCTCGCCCGTCAACATGCTCGTCGTGAGCCCGGGCAACTACCGGTTCAGCGACTTCGTCCGCATCGGGACGCCCTTCGCCTTCGTCACCATGATCGTCTGCGTGCTGCTCGTGCCGCTGCTCTACAGTCCCTAGTCGGAACCCAGCGCGCCGTGGGGCGAACCTCAAAGTTGACCGTATCGTCCTGGTAGAGTATCTGCTAAGGTACTAGCCTCTGCCTGCCGCCCTGCCGGAGCCCGCCCATGGCCACCCGCCTTCATGCCACCGCGATCCGCCACGACCACCTCGACGAGGTCCGCCGTACCTTCGTCGAGTTGCTTGGCCCCGGCTTCGAGGGAGTCGAGATCACGGCTCACGGCGGCTGGCTCTCCTTCTGCACCAGCGTCTGGGGGGTCAACTCGAAGAATCTCCTCAAGGGCCTCTGTGCCCTCGGTCGGCCCGGGCTGAACTTCACCACCGAGGACGACAGCCGCTGGTATGGCACGGTGGTGGGGGCGCCGGGCCAGCCGACCTTCATCCATGAACATTCTCTGTACGCGGCGACACCGTCGGCGGAGTGGCTGGCCCACTATGAGCAGCCCGAACCTGAGGAGGAGGAGATCGATCCCGCCCTGAGCTTCCTGGAAGAGCCGCCGCCGCCCGGCGGGCCGAGGAACGCACCGCTCGATCGGTTCCTGGGCGCTCAGGGTTTCGCCGGCATGACCATCCCCGACGAGTTGCGTGCGCGCCTGTTGGCCCTGCCCATCACCGAGGCGGTGCTCGAACTGCGGCAATGGTCGGTCCAGTCGTTCATCGACGCGCTGGCCGCTGCCCAGATTCCCCACGACCCGGAGGCCGTGCGGGCGACTTTGCTCTGGGAGAACCTCACCCCCGCCGAGAGGGATAGCAGCCTGGGCAACTTGCCGCGCTTGCTCAGCGTCCTGGGGTTGGGCGGCCAGTGGGATAAGTTCGTCCACGAGAGCGAACATCCGGAACAGGTCGAGCCCGAAACCTGTGAGCTGGAGCCGTCGCCGCCCCCGCCTGATGTCGACGCCATTGCCCCGGTCCTGGCGCGACTGGCCGGCACGAGTCTGACGCCGCTGGCAGATCAGGCGTTGAACCTGCCCCTGGATCGCGCGGCCCGGATCACGTTCCTCGCCGACCTGGCCCGGGTGGAGGGCCAACCCCTGGGCGTGGTGTTCACGTTCACCTGGCCGGCCGACGCGGAGCGGAAGGTGAGCCTGCCCGCCGTGGAGATTCACGCCAATGAAGAGGAAGTACAGTGGATCGTCGAGCCGGGCCGCCTGCGGGTCGGCTTCACGGAGCATGAGACCATAAACGATTGCAAGCTGTCCGACTGGCTCGGCAAGAAGGTCACCCAGTGGATGAAGAAGCTGCCCGAGGGCGTCCGGCTCGAAGTGGCCATGGCGGCAGCGGAGCCAACCACGACCCACCAGCGCTTCGCCGGCCCGATCAAGGGCAAGGATTGGCAGGTGGAAGAGAGCTATCCCGCCTTGCCCGGCGACGTGCTCCGCGAGGCGCTCGACTGGTCGGCCCGGACGGAAAAGAGCAGCTTCACGGCCGTGGACGAGGCCGAGTTCGAAGCGATCATGCGGGTCATCCGCCGCGATCCACAACTCACCAACTTGCGGATCAAGCAGAAGGGGCTGAAGATCCAGGCCGATTGGGACGTCACGGGTGAGCTGGCCCGGGTCTTTGCCCGCCAGCGGCTGCGGGACCGCTTCGACCTGTCGGCCCAGGCGGCGGCTCAGAGCGCCGGTGCTGCCAAGCGGCGGCAAGAGCGGCGCGAGATGATGCGGGGCATGGTCGCGGCGGCCCGGGCCCGGTCCGCGCCCCACGATGCCGCGATTCTCTACCGGGGTAAGCACACGCTCTTCTGGGCCTCCGACTTCATGCTCCTCGACCAGCTCGAACCCGAGCCGCGGGACCAGTTCACCAAGGCCGTCACCGATCTGGGCTTCACCCTGGTCGGCGACTTCGTCGCCAAGAAGTTCCGCGACTTCGTCCTCCGTTGCTGGATCAGTGACGACCGCAAGACCTACGCCATCATGACCGCCAAGCGGAGCCTCTACCTCTCGATCGAGTTCTTCACCCGCTTTGCCAACAAGATGACCCTGACGACGACCACCAACTCCAGCGTCGACAGCCGGCCCAAGAAGGGCGTCTTCTACAAGGTCCTCCCCGGGCTAGGGGGCGCCGAGCTGCATGCCAAGCACGTCTGGGGCATCCAGCAGTTCGAGTCGAAGCATGGGACCCAGCCCGTGCCGCTGGAGCCGACCCTTCTGGGCGTGGTGCAGGAGTTCGACCAGGCCCTGGGGCGGATGCCCCAGCGGTAGGCGGGCACCAGGAACCGTCAGCGTGGGCCAGGGAGTCGCTTCAGTTCGGCTCGGACATGGAGTAGAATGGGGCGATCCTTGCCGGTGAGGTGCCATGTCCCGCCGACCCGTGGTGATGACCCTGGCTGACGTCGTCGCCGTGAGCGTGGCCACGACGCTGCTCATCGGCATGCTCTGCGGGCTGGTCTTCTTCCTGCTCGAACTGCTCTACCACGGCTCCTACCTGGGTCAGCTCCAGTTCGTGCTGTTCTGCTTCATCGTGGCGATCGTCCTGATCGCCCGTATTTCGCTGGCCATCGACCGCATCCGGGCCATCGCCTACGGCCTGGCCCTCGGCGCCGTCACCGCCCTGGCCATCAACAAGTTCGTTCAGGTGCCGGCCACGGGTCTGCTCGGCGCGTTCGGCCAGCTCGCGCCTTACGTCCTGCTCGGCCTGACCTGGTGGTGTGCCTACATCCTCACCAAGGACTGCACCCACACCGAGGAGTCGGCGGACGACACGGGCATTCTCGATGGGTCGCCGGCGGGGCCGGCACCGGCCGAGCAGCCCGGCGCCTGGCTCAAGGACTACGAGCAAGAGCGGGCCAAGGAACGGAGCCGGCATCGCCCCGGGACCTGGCTGGTCTACTTTTCCCTGGCGGCCTTGCCGCTCTTCGGCGTGGGCCAGTTCTTCATCCCGGCCACGGAGGCGGGTCGGCGCGCCTTCGCCTTCTGGATGCTCATGCTCTACCTGGGCTGTGCGCTGGGGCTGCTGGCGACGACGAGCTTCCTCGGCCTGCGGCGCTACCTGGAACAGCGCAAGCTGGCCATGCCGATGAAGATGACCGGCGTCTGGCTGGGACTGGGCGGCGGGCTGATCTTGGTCATCTTGCTGCTGGCGACCCTTTTGCCGCGCCCGCAGGCGGAGCTGGGGCTGGGCAAGCTGATGGCGGCTCGGAGTCAGGAGCGCGCCGCCAACCGACACGCACCGATCCAGCGGAGCGGCGGCTCGGGTGAAGGTGGCGGCGGAGCACCGGGACAGCGCGATCAGCGGGCACAATCGGGCGGCCGCGGTGAGCGTGACCCGAACGCTCCCGGCCCACGCCAGGTGCCCGGCAACCGAGGCCAGGGCGGAGAGCAAGGCGGGGGTCCGGGCGGCCAGCAAGCCGGCGGCCAGGGGCAGGGCAACCAGCAGGGCCAGGGACAAGGTCAGGGGAATCAACAGGGTCAGGGCCAAGGGCAGGGCGACCAGCAAGGACAGGGACAGGGGCAGGGAAATCAGCAAGGCCAGGGTCAAGGCGACCAGCAGGGCCAAGGTCAGGGTGACCAGGGCCAAAGCGATCAGAACCAGCGTGGTGCCCAACGAGACCCCAATGCACAGAGGAAAGAACAGCCTCAGCGGGATGGTTCTGATCAGCAGCGCCAGCGGGGGCCGGGCCGCACGTCGAACCAGAGTCCGGAGCGCCAGGCCGGCGGCAGCAGCCGTGATGCCGACCCGCAGACCGAGTCGGATCAGGCCTTCGGCGACCAGGGACCGAACCAGGCCAACCTGATGAACGAATCCAGCCCCCTGGACCTGGGCACCTGGTGGCTTTGGCTCCTGTTCCTCCTGGCCCTGGGCGTGGCCGCCTACTGGTATCGCAAGGACCTGCTCGCCTGGCTGCAGTCGCTTTGGCCCGGGGCGAAGCCGGCCTCCGCAGCCGCGGCTCCGGTGGCGACGCTGGCCGAACCCGAGCCCCCGCCCCCGCCGCCACCCTTTTCCACCTACCGCAATCCGTTCGAGCACCTGGGCGACTTCACCTCGCATGAGGAAGTAGTGCGCTACAGCTTCGATGCCTACCAGTCCTGGGCCTATGAGCAGCGGCTGGGCCGGCAACCCGAGGAGACGCCACTCGAGTTTGCCGACCGGATGGGGGATCAGTGCCCGGCGCTAGAGAAGCCAGGTCGGCGTTTGGCGGAGCTCTATGCACGGGTGACCTATGCCGAGGCGAAGGTGGGTCCCAAGGCGCTCGACCAGGTTCGGCAGTTTTGGGACGTGGTGGCCGAGCCGGTGGGAGCCGACGTGCGGTCGCCTGTCGGGGTTGAGAAGGGGTGACGTCGCGGCGTCGACCTACGACGCCTCATCCTCGAACGTGCGCAAGCGGGGCATCTGCCAGTCGCCCGGCTCACGCCGCTCTTCATGCAAGGCGATGAGCTGTTCGATCAACTCACGCCGTTCCCGGCGGTCGGCGATCTGCAGGAACAGGATGGCGGCATTCAAGGCCACCAGCGTAAGCAGCAGCAGCGGGGTGATCAAGTCGCTCGTCATGGCCCACGTTCCCACTCAAGTTGCGACACAATGAGGCGATATCGCCCTGAATCGGCAACGGCCCCCGCCTGGGTGTGGCCGATCTGGCCGGGATGAGCCACTTCTCGTCCTTGGGCAGCCGATTTCTCGGCACATCCAGCAGGGTTTCACGTCGGCGGGACGCTGGCCGGGGCCTCCCCAGGGAGTCGGCCAGGCTCCGCGACGGGGTCGCCAGAGTCCGCCAGGCCGGTTCCAGGCGCGCCGGCGTCCGCGCCAGGCTCTCGTGCGATGGCCGCACG
>CALLZJ010000176.1 GCA_937858435.1 uncultured bacterium | reverse complement strand
CCGAGCGGCCGTGCGGGCCGGACGCAAGCTCGTCCTCATCCCCGCTGAGAATGCCAGGGAGATCGCTCAACTTGGGGACGACGTGCTCTCCAAGGTCGAGGTCGTGCCCGTTCGCACCATCCATGAGGCTTTGGAGCGCGTGCTGGAGCCCGTCGAGGGCAGCTCTGAGGAACCGCCGCCAGCGTTGATCCCGGACTCGTCCACCCCATCCGAATCGGCACCGGTCGAACCTATACCACCTGGGCCTTCAGAGCCTCCGGCATGCTAGCTCGATGTCGTGAACTGCTCGCGCAGCTTCTTGGGGAGCCGGGCCACGACGAGTTGGTGGGAGCCAGCCAGGAGTTCCCGGACGGCGGCAGCGGGCAGCGACGCCGTTCGCTCCACGGCAACCCAATGATGCTTGGCGAGGTAGGGGGCAGGACGAATGCCCGGTATCAGGACGAGCCGAGCTGCCTCCTCGGGTGTGACCTTAAAGCTAAGCTGTTTGCCGGTGACGCCATCGAAGCAGGCGAACATCTTGCCACCCACGGAAAAGACCAGATCGTTGCCCCAATTGTTGTCCTCGGTCGCGCCGGGCAACCGGCGGCAGTAGTCTGCCATCGACTTCAATTGCAGCATGCCAGGTGCTCCCAGAGCAGGTCAAATGGAGTAGGGCCGGGCCGCTAGCCGAGCGAAGCCCGCAGCCCTTGCATCTCCTCGGCAGCGTGCAGGTCCCCGGCGGCCTGAGCCCGCGGCACGCCCAGGTCTAGCAGCTTCTTGGCCTCCTCCATCTGTCCAAGTTGAGCGGCCAACTGGGCGGCCTGGAAGTAGGCGGCAAGGTAGGCAGGATCGTCAGCCAGCAGCTTTTGCAGCTCGGCCAAGGCCCCGGCCGGGTCGCCGGCGCTGGCCATCTCCATGGACAGGGCGTAACGCAAAAACCCGTCGTGCGGGTCGGCCGCTAGCATGGCTTCGATCTGGGCCCGGCGAGTCATTGGCTTTCCCCTTTTCCGCGCGGATACAATTGGACACCAGGCGCGCGGTTGACGGCACAACCGCCCAGCGCGGCGCATTCCGCGCTCTCCGCCTGGCCGTCTCGGCAGGCATGTCTCCCCTCATCGGGCAACGAGCTGTCGCCGGGACTCCCCCATGGATGGTTCCGCATGAAGTCGTTGCGCCTCACGGTCCGATCCAAGCTGCGATGGCAGCATCGGACCCGCCAACTTGCATCTTGTTCACGGAGCTTCCATGCGTCGGCACCTGGTTCTTCCGCTCGGCCTGATGCTGCTTTTTGGTTTGGCCCGACCGGCGTGGGCGGGGGACGTCGTCACGCCCCATCACGGCCGCCGCACCGCCATCGTTGAGGCTATCCAACGAGCCCAACCCGCCGTCGTCAACATCCATAGCGAACGCGTCTCCTACGCCGACGGGGCCACTCCCAACCGCGCCAACGGCATGGGCACCGGCATTATCGTCGATCCCCGCGGCTACATCGTCACCAATCACCACGTGGTCGATGACGTCAATCTCCTCCGCGTTCGGCTCCCCGACGGCACCGCTTACCTGGCCAAGGTCATCGCCCGGAGCAAGGAGCATGACCTGGCCCTCATCAAGATCGACGCCGGCAAATCCCTCCCGATCATTCGCGTCGGCACTTCCAGCGACCTCCTCATTGGCGAAACCGTCATCGCCATTGGCAACGCCTTCGGGTACGAGAACACCGTCAGCGTCGGCATCGTCAGTGCCCTCAACCGCGACGTGACCCTCAATAAGGAAATCTCGTACAAGTCGTTGATCCAGACCGATGCCAGCATCAACCCCGGCAACTCCGGGGGGCCACTCTTGAATATCGAGGGCGAGCTGGTCGGCGTCAATGTCGCCATCCGCGCCGGCGCCCAGGGCATCAGCTTCGCCATTCCCGTGGATCAGATGGTCCGGGTCGTGGGTGACATGCTCGCCCGCCGCCGGGCCCAGGACCTGGCCCTGGGCTTTGGCTACCAGGACGTCATGAATGCCGAGGAGCCGCTGCGGCCGCGCGTCACCGTCGCCAAGGTGCATCCGCAGAGCGGTGCCGCCAAGGCAGGTCTTCAGCCTGGCGACCTTATCCTGCAGGTGGGCGAGGTGAGTGTTCACAATCCGCTCGACCTGGAGCGGGCCCTGTGTGATCGCAAGCCCAACGATCGGCTGCCGGTCCGGGTGCGCCGCGGCGAACAAGAAATCTCCTTCGAGTTTCCCCTCGAGGTCGAGGACACCCAGAGTGAAGCCCAGGGCAAGGCCTGGGACGTGCTCGGACTCCGCTTCCGGGCTGGCACCGCCGAGCGCCGCTCGGACAGCACGGCCACCGGTTCGCTGGTCGTCACGGCTGTCCGCCCGGGGAGCCCGGCCGAAAAGGTCGGCATCCAGAAGGGGGACGCGCTGGTCGGACTGCATCACTGGGAGATCAGCCAGTTCGACCATCTCAGCTTCGTGCTCAACCATACCGACTTCCGCAAGTTCCAACCCTTGCGGTTCCATATCGTGCGGAATGGCCAGCGGCACTGGGGCAACCTGGAAATCCGGGACTAGCCCGACCTCGTCCTCACGCCCTCGGAACGGCAGATTCGCCTTGGCGGCTTGCCTGGGGTTTGTTATGTTCTGCCCCGGCGTTGCTGGATACCAGCGCGCTGCCCCGGCTCGAGCTGACCAGGATGGAGCAGGTCGGCCGGTGCGACTCGCCCCTGGCCGCCATGGCCACGGTTGCTGGCAAGGAAGCCCGCGCACCGTGAGCCTGCGGCAGGCCAGACCCCCAGTCCAAATCCTGTGGGCCCTGGAGAGGATGCCGCGATGGATCGCGAACAACTGCGTTTACAACTCGCCAACTTGCTCGAAAACGAAACGGGCACTCGCCCCGCCATCATGACCGACGGCGTCAAACTGCGGGAAGAGATCGGCCTCGACTCGGTCGACGTGGTGAGTCTGATCATGCAGATCGAGGCCAGCTATCGCATTCGCCTGTCGCGCGAGGAACTCGAACCCGTGCGAACCGTGGGCGATTTGCTGTCGCTCATCGAGGGCAAGGTGACGGCTGCCCCGACCAGCCAAGCTGCCTGATCGGCCTAGTTTGCTCAAGCAATCGAGAAGCCCAGGGGATCCTTCCCCTGGGCCTTTGGTTTTGGTGGCGGGCGGCGTCCGCAGACGGACCTACTTCTCGGTCCGCTTCATCACGAAGTACAAAGCGCCATTTTCCATCGTGGACTCGAACTTGGCGGGCGGCTTCCCCTCTTCGCCCGGCGAGTTCATGATGTAGGCCAGGTGCAGTTCGCCGTCCTTGAGTTCGATGATGCCAGAAGCCTTGGCCCCCTGGAACGGGCCGTCCTTGATCTCCATTTCGATCGTGCAGGGCGACTTCTTGGTATCCAGCTTGTAGCCAACGGTCAGAGGCTGACCGTCCGGGCCAGGCATCGTAATCTCGTCCTTCTTGAAGTTGATTTTGCCTTCCAGGGCCGGCCCTTCCACCTTGTCACCCCGCTTGGTGCCGGAAGTGATGCGCCACTCGCCGACGAGCTTGGTCGGTTCGAGTTCAGCCTTCTTGTCATCCGCTCCGACGAAGGTTGCCAACAGGCCAACGGCCACCAGTGCAACGACCGAACGCATGCGAGTCTCCTTTTCACCTGGGTCCTGGGCACGAGAAGCGTGCCAGAGTGACGTGTGTGCGGACATTCTAGGAAGTTCTCTCGATGCGGTTGCCTCCGTACCACGCCGGTGACGGGTCTGCGGCACAACACCCCACTGGCAGGCCTACCGGATCGGCGGGTAGACCTTCTGCCAGAAAGACAGCCACAACCGGGCTGTAAACGGATGTTCATTATAAGTAGACTGCGGAGTTGGCCTGAGCGGTCGGGAGAGTGGCGAGGTGAACGCCAAACGATGTTCCAAGCCCGCAACTAGCGCCGGGCAGCGTGGAATGGTCCTGGAACCCTGTGAAATCCACGTGGCGTGAGCGTCCAAGAGCGCCCAAGCCCCTCCTGGAGACCCTCTGGAATGCTCTGGCGCGAGCGCCCAGAAGCGTGGAAACCCCTTCGCGAGCCCTGGAAACCCCGTCAGCAGCCCGTGGAGACGCCTTGGCGAGGCCAGGGGATGCCCCTTTAAGACCTGCGGGAACGCAGACGGACCCTCAGGAGACCTGGTTTCAACCCGGTGCCGAGCCCCCAAATCCCCTTGACTTTCCAGAGTCTCATTCTCAAGAATGGGCCGGTACCTGTCGGTTCATATTCGCAATCCCGTGTACGAAGGGGGATTCCCGATGCGCGGCCCATTAGCGACGAGTTCGGTTGCGGTAGTTCTCTGGTTGTCGTGCCAGGCCACGGCGTTGGCACAGCAGGAATGGCTAGTGAGCAGTAGTGGGACCAATGAAGTCCTCCGCTACGACGCGGTGACGGGGAGCTTCGTTGGGATTGCCGCCCAGGGTGGCGGTCTGAATACTCCTGCAGGTTTGACCCTGAACCCGAACAACGGGCAACTCCTCGTGGTCGGGGCTCAGAACAATGCCGTGCTTCAATTCAATCCCCTGACAAGCGCCTTCCTGGGGACTTTCACCTCCGGCGGAACGCTTACGATCCCGGACGGATTGAGCTACGGACCCGATGGCAACTTGTACGTCTCGGGAGGAACGACCAACTCGGTGCAGCGCTTCAACGGCATCACCGGCTCCTTCATCAACAACTTCGCTACCGGGGCGGCTGGCAACTTGTTCACGGCCCTCTTTGATGTCCGGTTCGGTGGCCCCAATAGTGACCTCTACTTCACCAACCAGACCGTCAACATCCCCTCGGGATCCTTCAGCGGCATCCGACGCCATGACGGCTCGACGGGCGCCCATATCTGGAACTCGAGTGGGGGCTCGCTGGGCACCCCGGCAGGCATTGCGTTCGGACCCGACGGCCTGCTCTACGTGGCCAACGCCTCGGGCAACAACATCCAGCGGTTCAATGCCTCGACGGGTGCCTTCGTCAGCACGTTCGTCGCGGCCGGCAGCGGCGGGCTCGCTCGCCCCTACGGCATGGCCTTCGGGCCCGACGGGCATCTCTATGTCGCAAGCTACGGCGGGTCGCTGGCGACGAGCACCGTGAAACGGTTCGACGGCACCACGGGCGCCTTCATCGGCGACTTTGTCACTGGCGGCAGCGGCGGGCTGAACAATCCGACCTACCTGATGTATGTCGACTTCACCCCTATACCTGAACCGACGTCGCTAGTGCTCTGTGCCGTTGCCGCTGCCGCCGTGGTCGTGGTGCGACGGCGGAGCGGCACCCAGGCCCCCGCGGACCCAGAGCTCGAGTAGTGGCCAATCGCCCCGCCAGCGTGTAGACTCGAAAACTTGAGAGTCACTTCACGCTGGGGGGTGCGGGTCCCATGGAAAAGCTCACCGTCTGGGCGGCGCGACAACCGGATGCCGTCGGCAAAATGGCGCTGGTTCGCGGCTGGGTCCGCACCCGCCGGGACTCCAAGGGCGGCTTCAGCTTTATCGAACTCAATGACGGCTCGTGCCAGGGCAACCTGCAGATCGTCGCCCCCGCCACGCTGGCCAACTACGAGAGTGATGTCAAGAAGCTCGGCCCTGGGGCGGCCCTGACCATCACGGGCGAGGTGAAGGCCTCTCCCGCCAAGGGACAAGTCACGGAAGTCCACGCTAGTGCCATCGCGGTCTTGGGATCGGCCGACCCGGAAAGTTACCCGCTTCAGAAGAAGGGCCACTCCTTCGAGTTTCTGCGGACCATCGCCCATTTGCGGCCCCGCACCAACACGTTCGGGGCAATCACCCGGCTGCGAAGTCAGGTCAGTCTCACCGTCCATCAGTTCTTCCACGAGCAGGGCTTCTTCTACATCCATACCCCGATCGTCACGGCCAGCGATTGCGAAGGGGCCGGCGAACTCTTCAAGGTCACGACCCTGCCGCTCGAAGGCGGTCCCGCCTCGACTTCGGGACCGGGCGGCGGGCCGGACTTTAGCAAGGACTTCTTCGGCAAACCGGCGTTTCTCACGGTCAGCGGCCAACTTCAGGCGGAAGCCCTCGCTTGTGCCCTCGGCCGTGTCTACACATTCGGCCCGACCTTCCGGGCGGAGAATTCCAACACGCCACGCCATCTGGCCGAGTTCTGGATGATCGAGCCGGAGATGGCTTTCTTCGATCTCGAAGATAACATGACGCTGGCCGAGGCCTTCATCAAGCGCATCATCCGCGACGCCCTGGAGAAGTGTCCCGAGGAAATGGCCTTCTTCCATGAGCGGGTCGACCCGACGCTGCGGCCCCGGCTGGAGGCCATCCTCGGCAGCGACTTCCGCCGCGTGCCCTACACGGAAGCAGTCGCCTTGCTTGAAAAGTCGGGACAGAGCTGGGAGTTCCCCGTCGGCTGGGGACGCGACCTGCAGGCGGAACACGAACGCTGGCTGACCGAGAAGCACTTCGGCGGACCGGTCATCTTGTTCGACTATCCGCGGACGCTCAAGCCGTTCTACATGCGGGTGAACGAGGACGGACGTACCGTCCGGGCCATGGATGTGCTCGTGCCGGGGGTTGGTGAGATCATCGGCGGCAGCCAGCGCGAGGAGCGCTACGACGTGCTCGCGGAACGCATGCGTGAGCAGGGCCTGGACCCCGCTGCCTACGGCTGGTATCTGGACCTGCGCCGGTATGGCACCGTGCCGCACTCGGGCTTTGGCCTGGGGCTTGAACGGGTGCTACTCTTCCTGAGCGGCATGGCCAACATTCGTGACGTGATTGCGTTCCCGCGCACGCCGGGGCATGCCGAGTTTTAAGACTACGCCGCTAGCTGCCGCCGCCCTGCGAGCCGGTCCAGCATGAACGCGGCCGCAGTGGCACAGGCACCGGGACGGGCAACCTCGGAACGTAACTGTTCAAGGTCCGCCACCAGCCGCTGCCGGGCAGGCTCGTCCTCCAGCCAGTGCCGCAGCCGACCAGCCACCTCGTTGGCCGGGCAGTGATCCGTGAGATACTCCGGGAAGAGTTCGCGATCGGCGAGCAGATTGACCAGCGTGATGTACTTAGACTGGTTAAAGCGGCGCACGAGCCGATGGAGGATTGCCCCGATTCGGTAGACGATGACTGTCGGCCGGGCGTGCCAAAGCAGTTCCAGGCTAACCGATCCCGAGACGGCCAGGCAGGCCTGGGCCAGGTGGATGATTTCTGGGGTCCGGCCGACGTGGACGTCGACGGGCAGGTGGAAGCTGGCCAGCATCTGCCGGGCGAACTGAGCCTGGCTCTCCTTGAATGCGGCCACGAGAAAGCGAACGTCCCGATGCCGATCGGCGACCTGACGTGCGGCCCGGAGCATCGACTCCAGGTTGTGCTTCACTTCCTTGGTCCGGGAGCCCGGGAGCAGAGCGACGATGCGGCCGCCCCGCTGCCGCTCAGCCGCCACAAACTCGGCATCGAGCACCTGGGCAGCCATCTGATCGAAGTAGGGATGGCCGACATACTCAGCCGTCACGCCGCGCTCGGCATACCAGTCCCTCTCGAAGGGCAGGGTGCAGAGCACGTGGTCGACATAGCGGCGCATCCGCGCCACGCGGTGGGTGGCCCAGGCCCAAATCTGCGGCGGTACGAAGTAGAAGACGGGAATGTGATGGAAACGAGCCCGCCGGGCCAGCCACCAGTGTAGTCCGGGATAGTCGATGAGAACGACTGCGTCCGGCCGCTGATGGCGGAAATGACGGTCGGCCAGGGAGAGGACGCTCAGGAATCGCGGCAGTTCCGCGAGGACGCCAGAGAGGCCCATCACGGCATGGTCGCAGAGCGGGTAGAGAATCCGGCCGCCGGCACTGGCGAACCGGTCGCCGCCGAAGCCTTCGAGTTCAACGTTCGGGGCGCGCTGCCGCAGCGCTCGGGCCAGGTTGGAAGCGTGGAGGTCGCCGCTCGGTTCGCCGGCACTGATAAAGATGCGCATGGGACCATCCGTGGTCGCAGTCCTGGTTCTACTTCGGCTAGCAGCTTAACATGCCGCTGGGCCATGGGGAAGGCGAAGCCTCCCGAGCTTCTAGACCCGCGGCTCAGAGCTTCTTACATGGGACCCTTACGGATAGAGGCCGCGCAGCTCCTTCTCCCTGGCCACCTTCTCGATGCCAAGCGAGAGGGCCGCCAACCGATAGTGTTTGAAGCCGCGTTCGAGGGCCAGCTTGCGGACACGCCGGTAAGCGTCCACCATCAACTTCTTGAGCCGTTCCTTGACCTCCTCCTCGGACCAGAGGTACTGCTGCAAGTCCTGGACCCATTCGAAGTAGCTTGTTGTGACACCACCCGCGTTGCACAAGATGTCCGGAATCACGAAGATACCCCGCTGCTCCAGGATGTCGTCGGCCTCCGGCGTCGTGGGCCCGTTCGCCCCCTCGGCAATGATCGTGCACTGAATCTTGCCAGCGTTGTCCTTGGTGATGACCCGCTCCAGCGCCGCCGGAATCAGCACGGTGCACGGGATGAGCAGCAGATCTTCCTTGGGTTCGATCGGCTTGGCGCCGGGGAACTCGAAGAGCTTACGCTTCTCCTTATTGACCCATTCCATCAGCGCCTTGATGTCGATGCCTTCGGGGTTGTAAATGGCGCCATAGGCGTCGCTGATGCCGATCACCTTGACGCCGCGCAGGGCCAGTTCCTCACAGGTCACCGAGCCGACGTTGCCAAACCCTTGGACTACGGCGGTGGACTGGACCGGATCAAGTCCGTGGGCGGCGAGGGCTTCCATGATGCAATGGACCACGCCGCGTCCGGTCGCTTCTCGCCGCCCGGTGCAGCCGCCGATCTCGATCGGTTTGCCGGTGATGATCTCCGGGCAGGCATGGCCCACGCTCATGGAGTAGGTGTCCATGATCCAGGCCATGGTCTGTTCGTCGGTGCCGACGTCCGGAGCCATGACATCAAGCCGAGGGCCGATGAAGGGCATGACTTCTTCCGTGAAGCGGCGAGTCATGCGCTCCTTTTCCTTGAGGGTCAGGGCTTCGGGATCGCAGCGGATGCCGCCCTTGCCGCCACCGAAGGGCAGGTTCATGAGCCCCGTCTTCCAGGTCATCCACATGGCCAGGGCGGCCACTTCGCCGATGTCGACGTCGGGGTGATATCGCAAACCTCCCTTGGCCGGGCCACTCGTCAGGCTATGCTGCACCCGGTATCCTTGGAAGACGCGGATGCCGCCGCTCTCCAGCCGAACCGGCACGCTCACTACCAGGGCGCGCTTAGGCGTGGCCAGCCGCTCGACCACGTCGGGGCTCACGTGCCCCGCCTGGGCCACCTTGCGAAGCTGCTGTTTGGCCATCTGGAAGACGGGAGACTGGTCGAACAACGACCGCGAGTGATACTGGACTTGCGATAAGGACACGATGTCAGACCTCGAGTTGCGGGGGAGCGGCATTGGCCGGTTAGTCGGCCAGAGGCCTAACCCAAAGCTATCGCATCACTTGGGCCGGGACAAGCTCGATTATGGCCAAGTTGATCATAGGCTGTGGCTACCTGGGGCGGCGCGTCGCCGACCGGTGGCAACTGCAGGGTCCCGTCTGGGCTCTCACACGGTCTCCGGCGACGGCCCAAGCCTGGATGGACGAAGGGCTTAGGCCTCTCTTGGGCGACGTGCTCAAGCCCCTTTCCCTACCAGCCTGCCCTGACGTCGACACCGTGCTCTTCGCGGCTGCTCCAGATCGCCAACAAGGGCTCGACGCTGGTCACGTCTGGGATGAGGGCGTCCGGAACGTACTGGCCTGGCTTCGGCCCGGCCGGCCGCTTCACTTCCTGTTTGTCAGCAGCACCAGCGTCTATGGCCAACAAACCGGCAACTGGGTCGACGAGTCTTCCACAATCGAGCCACGCAGTCAGAGCGGCAAGCTGCTGGCGGCCGCCGAGCGTTGGCTAGGCAACCTCGACCAGCCGCAGCTCCGGATCAGCATCCTCCGACTGGCGGGCATCTATGGGCCAGGGCGGATCCCTCGGTTGGAGGCCATTCGGCGAGGTGAACCGCTGCCCACCGACCCCGAGGGCTGGCTGAATCTCATCCACGTGGCCGACGCAGTCCACGTGATCGACTGCCTCGCCGCCCAACCCGACCTCGTCGGCACCTACAACGTCGTAGATGACGAGCCCATCCCGCGGCGGGAGTATGCGGCCCTGGTCGCGGCACTGCTTCAGGCCCCGCCGCCTCGCTTCGCGGCTCCGCCGGACGACGATCCTCCGGGCCCTGACTCGGCCAACCGCCGGGTCTCCAACCGCCGCCTCCATGACCGCCTCGGCCGCGCGCTTCGTTATCCCTCGTGCCGCGACGCCTTACCTGAACTGCTCGCCCCGGA
>CALLZJ010000175.1 GCA_937858435.1 uncultured bacterium | reverse complement strand
GTGGCGACCCTCTGGCAAGCTCTGGCGGCAGCGCCCAGGAGCGTGGCGAACCCTGGAGACCCCGTCGGCACACCCTGGAGACCCCGTAAAACCCCCTTGGCGCGGCCTGGGGGTGTCGCCCCGGAGTGGAAACTCGGCCGCATGCACCCCGCCGAAACGAGAACGGCGTGGGCGGTTGCTTTCCCCCCCGCGCGGCGGTACCATACGGCGCGGTGTTTGACTCGCCTTCTAGCCTGCCGAGGAGCCCATGCACGACGTCCTCACGTACCTCAGGGAAAACCACGAACAGTTCGTCGATCTGCTACGGGAACAGGTGGCCGTGCCCAGCATCAGCACGGACGGGGCCCATGCCGCCGAAATCGACGCCAGTGCCGACGTCGTGGCTCGCCATATGTACCGCGCCGGGCTCGAGAACGTTGAGATCCTGCGCTATGGCGATTCCTATCCCTACGTCTTCGGCGAGTGGTGCCGGGCGCCGGGTCGCCCCACGGTCTTCCTCTACTCCCACCATGACGTGCAGCCCTGCAATACCGGCGGCTGGGAGTCGGACCCCTGGGTGCTCACGCGCCGCGGCGGTCGGCTCTATGGCCGGGGCTCGGCCGACGACAAGGGCGGCACCGTGGCCCAGCTCGCCTCCATCGAGGCCTGGCTCAGGACGCACGGCTCCTTGCCCGTGAACGTCAAGATGCTCGTCGAGGGTGAAGAGGAGATCGGCTCGAAGAACCTTCAGGGCTTCTTCCAGCAGTACAAGGACCGCATCCATTCCGATGTGATCGTGGTCACCGACACGGGCAATCTCCAGGCCGGGCTGCCCTGCCTGACCTACTCCCTGCGGGGCATCGTGGAAGTGATCGTCGAGGTGCAGACGCTGAAACAGGCGGTCCATTCCGGCGAAGGAGGCGGCACGCTCCCGGATGCCGCCATCGCTCTCAACGTCATCCTTTCCCGGCTCTATGCCAATCAGAAGAAGTACCCCGTGCCCGGCCTCTACGACCAGGTCCGCAAGCTCACCAAGAAGGAACTGGCCGATTTCAAGGCCCTGCCTTTCGACGTGAAGAAGTATCGCAAGGAAGGGGCTCTCCTGCCCGGCCTGGAATTCGCCACGCCCAAGGGCATGCACGTCCTCGAACAGAAGTGGCGGCAGCCGGCCATCACCGTCATCGCCCAGGAAGCCAGTTCCTTCCGCAACAAGTCGAACCAGGTGCTGCCCTCGGCCCGGGCGCTCATCTCGGTGCGGATCGTCCCGGACCAGAAGCCCAAGGACGTGTTCAAAGCGCTCAAGGCCCTCTTGACCAAGGACCCGCCCTATGGCTGCAAGGTGAACGTGTCGTTGAGCGAGCACATGGTGGACTGGTGGATGACCGATCCGACCGGACCGGCCTTCGACGCTTGCATGCAGGCGCTGCGGTCGGGGTTCGGCCGCAAGCCCCACGCCATCGGGAGCGGCGGCGCCATCGGCTTCGTGGGCCCGTTGGCCAAGCTCTTCGGCGGGGCCCCGGCCTTGCTGGTGGGCATTGAGGACCCCATGAGCCAGGCCCACTCGCAGAACGAAAGCCTGAACGAGGGCGAGTTCACCAAGGTGATGGCTTCGCTGGTCCATCTGTACGAGAACCTCGGCGCTCTGCCGGGCGGCAAGGTGAAGTAGCTGCGTTCGTGGGAGAATGACAGGACGCACTAGAGGATGCCGGGCTAGGAAGCACGCCCATGACGCCGCGACAGACTGAGCTCTTGGTCCAGGCGCTGAAGTCGACCCTGGGCCAGACGGAAGCGCTGCCTCTCTTCCGCCATGGGAAGACGGGCGGCCTGTTCGCCAAGGGGGCGGACGAGGAAGCCGCAGCGCAGCACGCCTTGGCCCATGGGCTGCTCGTGGCGGTCCGCTCCGAGGCTCGCGGCAAGACGGCGGTCGATTGGGTCGAGATCACACCGCGCGGCGTGCAGTTCCTGCAGCAGCATGAATCGCCCAAGGAGGTGCTGGCCGAGTTGCTCGCCGCCCTGGACGCACAGAGTGCGGGCATGCCCCGCTGGGCCGCCGACCTCAAGGCCCAACTCCAGGCTCTGTCCCATCGACTGGCAACCTATCTGGAGCAGCAGGAACAGGCTTTCGAGCGGCTCCGGCGGCGAGCTGAGGAAGCGCTCCGCCGCGTCGCTCCACCGCCGGCTCACAGCCAACCGCTCGCGGCCTGGCAGCTCGACGTCCTCGATCATCTGGATCGCTGTCAGGCGACCGGCGTGCAGCGCGAGTGCGGGCTGGCCCAGTTGTTCGGAGAACTGCGGCAGGCCCACCCGCACCTGAACGTGACTGAGCTACATGAAGGACTATTGCAACTCCGCGATCGGGCGGCGGTCCGGCTGGTACCCTTTGCCGGCCCCATCAGCGACCTGGCTGAGCCCGAGTTCGCCTTGCTGGACGGCAATCAGATTTACCACGCCGCCGAGCGGGCCTGACGTTTCAGATGCGGAAGATGCCGACGGCACGGGCGCGCCCTGAGCCCCGACCCGCCGACCAACTGAGAAAAAGACTTCCCATCGGCGTGCGGGCTGATAGTGTGGCAGGAAACCGGTTTGGGCCGACTCGCCCCCGCACACGCCCTCGAGGAGCCCCGCTCATGGTCGCATCGCATGGCCGCCGTCGGATCGCCCTGCTGCTCGCTCTCTTGGTCGTGGTCGGCACGGCTCCAGCCCAGCCGCCCCGCGACATCCCGGGCGGCAATCGACCCATTGAGGAACTCACGCCCGAGGAAGCCAAGGCCCGCATTGGGTATCTCACCGCCACTTGGAAGCAGGCGATCGAACGCAAGATCGCCGGCAACCGCCAACTGCGCGATCTGACCAACCGCAATCGCTACTACTTCATCCATGCCCGGACCATGGCCCGGACCCAGGACTACAGCAACTGTGCTTTCAACTTCGTCGTCGAATCGATGGACCAGGAAGTCCACAAGGGCAACGTCCACTTCGTCTTTCAGCCCGGTAACGACGCCAAGGTAGCCGAGGTCAACGTCGGGCCCGGCTCGCACAACCTCATTGCCGATCTCGGGCCGGTCGACTTCAATCGTGACGTCGATCCGCGTTCCATCGACGTCACCCGGGAAGATGGCTGGCGGCTGGCCACCACGATCACCGAAGGGCACGTCTACCTGATCCGCGTCTTCGACGACTCGGGCAATCGCTTCTTCGTGATGATGAAGGTCTTTCACATGCCGGAGAACGGCGAATACCTGGCCTTCGTCTTCCGTCTCTTGCCGGGCGGCGTGACCCGCAAGCCTTACCTGGGCTAGGCGGCCCGTCGGCGGAAAGGGCCCGTCTCGACGTGGATCTCGGGCCGAGTCTCGGAGCGGACGGGTTGGGCCAGTAGGCCTTCGACGTCGGTGCCCAGCGCCCAGAGCACGTGGGCGATGCCGGAACGGCGGATCTCCGTGGCCGGCAGACCCGACCACATCCAGTACAGTTCGTCCCAGAGCAAGCGGACCTGGTAGCTGTCGTAGCCCAGGCGGCGGATCACCACGCCGAACCGGCCAGGCCAGGCTCCCGTCCAGCGGATGCCACCCGGCAGGCGCCAGGAGCAGTGCACCATGACATCGACCGTGTCCCACTGCAGCAACAAAACAGGCATGACGGGCTGAACTTCGTAGACGAAGCGGCAGCCGACGATCGTAGGCTCGGGGTAGTCGCGCGCCGGAACCATGGTTGGGGCCATACGTCAGCCCGGCATGGGTGTCAAGACGGTCTCGTAGGCCGTTTGCTGCCAACGAGAGGCTGGAGCTGTTGCCGCAACTGGCGCAGTTCAGGGGGATTCGGGTTGGCGGGAGGCGGATCGGGCAGGACCTTGAGGCTCCACTCCGGGTTCTCAGACATGTACCAGGCCATGCCGGAGAAGAAGAGGCCGATCTGCTCAAGGATCTTCTTGCCGACCGACTCGCTGGACATGCCCAGTACCTTGCAGACCATTTCGGCAGCCTTGCCGTCGTAGAGAGCGAAAACCTCAGCCCGCTGGCGGATGCCGGAGCGGCCGTCTTCCCCCCGCACCTCCTGGAACTTCAGAAGCACCACGGCCCGAACGGTCATGAGGGGCATCAGCGGGGCTGGCCGGCCCGTGCCTTCGGCGTACCAGGCTCGGCGTCCATGCTCGGTCACGATCGGCCGCCAGCGCAGCTCGCCGCCCAGCGGATCCGAACCCAGGCAACTGCCGTCGGTCTGGCGTTCGATCCGCAGGCGCGTGGCTCCCAGGGCGCGCCAGCCGTGAATGGTCCATTCCGGGTGGTCGACCAGCAGACGGTAAACAGAGGGCTGGCACGGGAAGCACTCAATCGGTCCGCGCGTGTAGAGCTGGCCCTTGCGCAGGACGTCGCGGACCTTGGTCTGTAGTTCGTCGGCGAGCCCTTCGAGGGGAATCTGAGCGGCCGTGATCTGGCGCAGCAGTTCCTGATCGGCCTCGGCATTCGCCTCCCCAACCAGCGGGGCTGCAAGCGTCAGGGAGCAGAGCCAACCGATCAGGATGACGCTCATGCTTCCTCCACCGATGGCAGGACAGCGAGGGTGGGAAATAAGGGACGGAGCCCACGACGGCGCGATCTGCGCCTGCCTAAGGCATCGGACCCCGCCTTGGGGAGAGTTGAGCCAATCGGCAGAAAGCGCAAGACAGGAAGCTTCGGCGCAGTTGAGATTGCCGGCAGGGCGGGAGTTTGGCAAACTCCCCTCCGTTCGATCATGCCCAGCTTTACCGGCGGGAGGGTGGCTCATGCCCCGACGCGGCCTTTGGTTCCTGCTTATCCTCGCTCTCATCCTGGCCGGCGGCCTGTTCGCCTGGACCGAACGGCAGTCCATCATCGTCTGGTACTATGCCCGCCAGCTTGGCACGGCCGATGCCGCGGAACGGCAACGCCTGGCCCAGCAACTCGCCGCCTGGGAACCGCTCGCCATTGCCCGCCTGGCCCGGCAACTCGAATCTGCGGATGCCGAGCTGTGTGCCGGCTCCACCGACGTGCTTCTGGGCTGGCTTACGCGCCGGGGCGGTGGGGACCCACGCGGCGAGCACGTCGCCTCAGTCCTGGTCCAGCGCTGGGATCGACTCTCGCCGCCCGGCCAGGCCCAGACCTGCCGGCTGGTACGTGAACTGCAGGCTCGGACCGTCAGAGACCAGCAGACCAAGTGGCAGCCGCTCGTCGGAACCTTGCTCAAGGTCGCGGCGCCAAGTGCCCCCGATGAGGCCCTGCCGTTCCTCTTGCACCTGGGCTGGATGATGATCGAAGCGCCCGAGGGTGCGGCCCATGGCCCCGCATGTCGACAGTTGGCCCTGGCAGGGCTGAAGAGCCAGGTGGCGGCGACGCGCGTCCTGGCCGTTCGACTGGCGGCTCATCCCAGTTTGGAGGCCGGCCAGGAGGTTGCCGCCCGGCTCAAGGGGCCTGCTTTGGATTCTGCCCCGGAAGTGCGCGCGATGGCCATTGCCGTCCTTGGCCATTCCGATCACCTCTTGCCCACCGACGACCTTTTGCCCTTCTTGCACGATGCCGACGATGAGGTCCGGCTGCTGGCGGAGCAGGCCCTTCGTGGCCGGGGGCTGAGCCAGCCCCAGGTTCAGCTCGGCAAACTCATGCTCCATCCGGACGCGGCGATGCGGGTGCGGGTTCCAGGCCAGGTTCTGGAAATGCCCGAACTCGACGTCAATCTCTGGCTATCGCGTTTGACCAAGGACCCCGCCCCGGCTGTGCGGGCAGCGGTGGCCCGGGCCGTCGGTGATGCGGCCGAGCCGAGCCTACGGCCGTGGCTCGAGCGGCTGGCCGAGCACGACCCCAACCCAACAGTGCAGCAGCTCGCCCGCTACTACCTTCAGATGACGGCAAACTAGCGAAAAGTCGTTAATCTGGCGAATTTGGGGGCTTTCGGAGGAATGATTGTGCCTCTTGGGTGTCTCATAGGAAGCAAAAGGGTGCTGATGATATTGACAACTGTCATGCCAAACAAGTGGCCAACGGGGGAAAACGCCCAAGTCGCTACTTGACGGGGCGTTAGAGCAGGGATAAATTTAGATTAAGCAGACGGTCCCACGCGGATGAGAGTGGGGTCGTAGCTGCCGGTGAGGATTCTCTCGGCGTTGGACAGAGTGCCGCTCTGACCCGCCGGACAGGCTCCTCGGTCCACCACCTCAGGCCAGCCATAGATGAGCATCTATCGCTTTCGGAAGAGGATAGGCAACCATGCTGGTGCTGTCCAGAAAAAAGAACGAAAGTATTGTCATCAACAATGACATTACTGTGACCGTGGTGGAAATCCGCGGGGACAAGGTCCGCCTGGGCATCGTGGCGCCGAAAGAGGTGCCTGTCCATCGGCAGGAAGTCTTCGAGGCCATCCATGGCCGGGCGCCGGCCAGCGTCGTCTCGAAGGGTGACGCGGCTCTGCCCTAGCGCTAACGATCCACTCGCGACACCTTGGTTTGAGCGTGTCTCAAACCAAGGTTTTTTCATGCGCTGGCGCGAGCCTGACCGCCGTCCGCAACCGGTGCTTCCAAGGGCAACTTGACCGTGAAGGCTGAGCCCTTGCCGGCCAGACTCTCCACGCGGATGCGCCCCTGGTGCTGTTCGATGATTTGCCGACAGACCGAAAGTCCCAGCCCCGTGCCGCCGTGGCCGTTCTCGTCCGGCCGCTTCGTCGTGTAGAACGGCTCGAAGATCAGCCGGAGCTTATCCGCAGCGATGCCACACCCGGTGTCGGCCACGCGAATCTCCACCATCTGGGTCTGCGGGTTGGAGCGGACGTCGACGTGGAGCGTGCCGCCACGCGGCATGGACTGCCGAGCATTGATGACCAGGTTGAGTAAGACCTGTTCGATCTGTCCCGCCACGACCGCGGCTCGTGGCCGTCCCATGTAGGTTTTTTCCACCTGAATGCGATGTTGCTGCAAGTCCTTCTGGGTCAGGACGAGCACTTCTTCGACCAAGGCAACGACGTCGTGCATCTCGCGCCGCTGCGAGTTGCGGCGGGCGAAACCGAGCATGCTCGACGTGATCGCCGCCGCCCGATGCCCTGCCTTCAGAATGCGTTCCAGCGACGCGTGCCGCTCGGCATCGTGCCCCGCCTTCAGCCCGAGCTTGGCATAGTTGATGATCGTCGTCAGGATGTTATTGAACTCGTGGGCGACGCTCGACGCCAACGCCCCGACACTGCTCAGCTTCTGAGCCTGCAGAAGCTGCTCGCGCAGTTGCGCTGTCTCAGTCAGTGTGTCGGTGTGCATGGGGTCGGTTGTCGTCACTCGACGTCCTCCTCGGGCGGCCAGTGCGGCGAGCAGGCCGGCTCCTGGCGTTGCGTCCCAATTTGGTATCGGCCGCT